>JAGUWT010000303.1 GCA_020062205.1 Thermodesulfovibrionales bacterium | reverse complement strand
GACTTTCCTGTGGATAATATAATAACAACGACATGAAAACCTGTCTGTCATTCCGACTCTTGTCCCCGCCCTGTCGGGGATCGGTTCGGAATCTTTCTTTCAGTTGCTTTGTTTCTATCATATGCTTTCCAGAAGAAGGATTCTGGACAAGCCAGAATGACAGCATACGACATAAGCATATGGTTTTCTTTATGGTCGTTTTCGTAATAATTGCAATTCCCATCAATTCTAACTCTTTATATGTATCTGCTTTATCTTGCCATATTCTCCACACAATTCCCTGAAGAACCAAAATTATAAACCACTGAGTCACAGAGTTTTAAATCTATATTTTAAAAAGTCACTAATAATTTTATATTTTCTCTATACCCTCTGTGTTCTCTGTGGGTAAGTAAATTTTTTGATTCCTTAGAAGGAAGCTTTCCATAATAAAATCCGTAATATTTTCAATTTCATGAAATTGAAAAACTGGAATCGTAACCTCTAAATCCCTGTCTGAAATGACCGCGATTATCTTATCATCTCCTTTGAACAATGGGGTCTCCTGTGTCTGCTTGCCGATAACCTCTATTTTTGGAGAGGAACTCCCTTTGTATCCCTCCACAATGACAATATCAACGTCCTTGAGATATTTTTCGACTATCTCCTCTACAAAAAGCTCTGAGTCTAACTCTTTGAACACGGCAATCCTTTTTGGAGAGGAGAGGGCGACTACTGATGCTCCAGCATGTTTCAGCCTGTAACTATCCTTCCCTTGCAGATCAAATTCAAAATCCTTGCTGGTATGTTTGATAGCTCCAACTCGTAATCCTTTCCGTATGAGGGATTTTATTAATAGTTTGATAACCGTAGTTTTCCCACTATTTGATCTTCCCACTATACAAAAAAAAGGAGTTGTACCCATCATCTCTTTTTTAATATATTCTGCCTGATTATGCAACAATATAAACTGAAGGTAATATTAAAGTATACAAAAGACTTTACTTTACAGGGGAAAATATATTAAAATTTTTTTGCTGTTAAGGAGGTGATGGTTTGGTTAAAATAAGGCTAACAAGATTGGGAAAACACAAGAGACCTTTCTACAGGATGGTAGTAACAGACTCTAGGGCAAGGAGGGACGGGCCTTTTATAGATATTCTTGGAATATATGATCCTCTAAATGATATATCCGGGGTAAAGTTGGATCTAGAGAAGGCAAAATTTTGGTTGCAGCGAGGAGCACAACCTACCGATATTGCTAAAAAGCTTATACAAAAGGCTGGCCTATAGGCAGTCCAAAACTCGCATGGAGGTGGAATATGAAAGACTTAGTAGAAAGAATGGCGAAGGCTTTGGTAGACAGGCCTGAAGAGGTTAGTGTTGCTGTGGTTGATGGTGAAAAAACAACTGTCTTCGAGCTCAGGGTCGCACAAAGTGACCTTGGAAAGGTTATAGGTAAGCAGGGTAAGACAGCACGAGCAATGAGGACAATACTCAGTGCATCAGGCACAAAAATAGGTAAGCGCTGCGTACTCGAAATCCTTGAATAAAAAACAGCCTTGAATGGCTCTGTCCCTTAGACCCTATTGACTATGAGAAGTAGGAAGTAAAAAAAAGTATTTACTTCCTACTTTTTTTATAAAACCTCCAAGTTTTGTGGGAGAACTCCACTTTTAAAATAATGAAATGTGATGTTATTACAATCTTCCCTGAAATCTTCCATGCCTATCTCGATGAGGGTATCCTGAAACGGGCAATACAGAAGAAGATTCTTGAGGTGAAGGTGCACAATCTGAGGGATTATGCAAAAGATAAACACAGAACCGTTGATGATTATCCTTATGGTGGTGGGGCAGGCATGGTTATGAAGCCTGAACCTTTTTTTGCAGCGGTTGAAACCCTCTGTCCTGACAGAATACAAAGAAGAGTCATTCTGCTCAGCCCCGCAGGTAAAAAATTTGACCAGGATATGGCTGCAGAACTCTCGGGAGAAAAAAGACATCTTATCTTTTTATGCGGAAGATATGAAGCAATTGATGAGAGGGTTAGGATAGCACTTGCTGATGATGAAATATCTATTGGAGATTATATACTCACTGGCGGAGAATTACCCGCCTTGGTTATAATAGATGCTGTTGTAAGATTAATCCCGGGTGTCTTAGGAGATAAACGTTCAGCAGAAGAGGATTCTTTTTCAAGTGGTATACTTGATTATCCTCATTATACAAGACCACCAATTTTCATGGATATGGCAGTACCAGAGGTCTTGCTGTCCGGAAATCACAGGGAGATCTCGCTCTGGCGAAGGAAAGAGGCACTTCGCCGAACAATAGAAAGAAGGCCGGAACTTCTTGAAAAAAGAATACTCAGCGATGAGGACCATACATTACTTAGTGAAATAAAGGGGGAATGACCATGAATTTAGTCCAGGCTGTTGAAGAAGGCTTTAGAAAGGATATTATAGGCTTCAATGTTGGAGATACGGTGAGGGTTTCAGTAAAAGTTGTAGAAGGTGACAAGGAAAGGATTCAGCCATTTGAAGGCGTTGTCATTGCCAGACGAGGGAGCGGTACCAGGGAAACCTTTATGGTGAGGAAGGTATCCTTCGGAATCGGCGTAGAAAGGATTTTCCCCCTCTGGGCTCCTGCAATTGAAAAGGTTGAGGTTTTGAAAAAAGGCCGTGTTAGGAGGGCTAAGCTTTATTATTTAAGAAGCAAGAAGGGTAAGGCAGCAAAGATTAAGGAAAAAGAAAGAGAATAATGTGTGAATATCTACCAGTTTGATGAAGCCCTTAGAAAAAGGGGTTTCTTAAGAATAGCTGGTATTGATGAAGCAGGAAGAGGGCCGCTTGCCGGTCCGGTCGTTGCAGCAGCGGTTATCCTCAAGGATGGTATCAGGATTGAAGGGCTCAGGGATTCCAAAAAAGTCCCTGAGGAAGAAAGGAAAATACTCTATCACGAAATTGTAGATTCCTCTTTAGATGTTGGGATTGGTATTGTCGGTCATGAGGAGATTGATCGATTGAATATCCTCAGGGCTACGAAGCTTGCTATGCAAATTGCAGTTGGAAACCTCTCCAACCCACCGGATATGCTTATCATTGATGCTGTTTCCATTCCATCAGTTTCGATAAAACAGCTATCACCCATAAAGGGTGAAAGTAAAAGTGCATCAGTTGCTGCTGCCTCAATAGTAGCGAAATGTGTGAGAGATACCATTATGATGGAATATCATCAACAATATCCGAATTATAACTTTGAAAAACATAAAGGGTATCCCACAAGGGAACACCTTGATATGATACGGCTCTATGGACCGTGCCCCATTCACAGGAAGAGTTTTCACAGGGTCATGTCGCTGGAATTACCGTTTTGAATACCGTTTAACATTTCCTAAATCTTTGGCAAATCCAATGAATCCCTGTCATTCCCGCCCCATTTGTCATTCCCGCGAAAGCGGGAATCCAGTAAAATCAATAACTTCTGGATTCCTGCTTACGCAGGAATGACAGAACTCGGTACTCTCAAGTTAGTTACATTATCCAATGAAATGTATAAGGAACGCTTCTCTTTTAAATCTTTTGAAGTAAAGGAATGAGTTCTCTGATGTCGTTTATTATATAATCAGCATCCAAAAGGAATTCTCTCGGTCTATATCCATATGTTACAGCTACCGTCTTTATGCCTGCATTCTTTCCTGCTTCTATGTCGAAGTTACTGTCACCCACAATAATAGATTCTTCAGGTCTTACGCCAAGTCTGGACATTACATAAAGGACTGGTATGGCTGATGGTTTCCTCTCTTCTGTTGTATCACTTCCGATAATGATGTCGAAGTATCCTGCGAAATCGAGTTCCTTGAGGAGTCTTTCTGAGAGGTCCTCCCTCTTATTTGATAGAACGGCTTTTTTGAAACTATTCAGATTCTTGAGTGTTTCTTTTACATGTGGGTATCCCCTTGAGTTCTCAGTCAGGTGCTCTGAATAATACTCAAGGAATCTCTGTATTACATTATCCCTAAGAAGTTGTTTTTCGGCAGGAAGTGCTTTCTCCACAAGCCTGGTAACGCCTTCTCCCACCATTCCCAAAGTTTCTTTAACAGTAAGTTCCTCCATCCCATATAGCCTCATACCATAGTTCAGGGCATTCGTTATATCCTGAACAGTATGAACGAGTGTACCGTCAAGGTCAAATATGATAAGTTTGATGGACATGGAAAATTATATCACAGAGAATGAGAACACTTTATGAGAACACTTTTATGTTGTGTTGGTTGTAATGATTTCCTATAATTAGTAATCCCCCTTTACTAAAGGGGGATTAAGGGGGATTTGAAGCAAAATAAATCTAAAATCCAATGGACAAAGAACGAATTGATGAGGCATTAGAGCTCCTATGGCTTCTCAAGGAAGAGGGTCATCAGAGTCTTAATCGGTTCAGATTGAGTTCTGAGGATAATGATATTGATGCCATCACCCTTGGAATGAAGACAGAAGGACTCGTCGTTGTCCACGAGGATACCATTCAATTCACTGACAAAGGCTTTGCAATGGGAAGGGCATTAATCAGAAGGCTTCGCCTTGCAGAGAGACTTTTTACTGATGTTTTCGAGATGCCTGAGGATGCAGTCATTACAGATGCATGCAAGATGGAGCATATATTGAGTGAGGAGCTTACTGATAGTGTATGTACCTTTCTTGGCCATCCTCCAACATGTCCTCATGGTAAGCCTATTCCGAGAGGAGAGTGTTGTAAGAAATATAAAGTAGAGGTTGAGCCGGTAGTTACCAGACTCTCTGATTTTGAAGTTGGTTCAAAAGGAAGGATTGTTTTTATCGTACCAAAGGAATCATCAAGACTGAGTAAGCTCAACTCCCTTGGAATTACTGCTGGAAGTGTTGTAAGGCTTCTTCAGAGAAGCCCATCCTGTGTCCTCCAGATAGATGAGACAACAATAGCTATCGACCCAGAAATTGCAAAAGAGATATATGTCAAGAAGGCAATGTAAATGGCCTTATAGTTTGTCAATAACAATTATTTTTATATATGGCGTCAAAAATCATTGCGCATTAACCTAAACGTTGCAAAAATAAATACCATTTTATGTATGTTTGTTTCTTGTCATTCCCGCTTGTCGGGAATCTTTCTTCAAGGAAGGATGCCGGACAAGCCGGCATGACAAAGTGTGCACAATTCAAGAAATATGCGCAAATATATATGACGCTGTGTATAGATGGCATAAGGAGAAAATCGAGGCAGAAAGACAAAAATCCTTTCCTGACGAAGGTAGTACAGCTCACTGGGAAAAAGAAATAATGGTTTTTGAGAAACAAATCGAGAAAACCGAGAAAAAGTTGAAAGGATAAAATGATAACAAAGAATAAGCTTACAGAAACACTACTGAATGAACTTAAGGACGAACGTCTGATAATCTTGAGCCTGCTTAACCAGTTAGAAACGCCAGGGATCTCTGAAAGCCAAGAGGATGGAATCCTTGGAGAGCTTTCAGCACAGCTTGTTCATTTAGAGATTCATGCCAGAGAGACACAGGAACAAATTGATTCCTAATAACTAAAGTTGTTTTTTCTTCCTCGTGATTATCATTATGCCTACAAGGAGTATAAGCCCTAAACTAAAAGG
>JAGUWT010000158.1 GCA_020062205.1 Thermodesulfovibrionales bacterium | reverse complement strand
GTAATTATACCATCAAATATGAATACTAAAAACAGGCTCTGCATTACCGCAATCGTTGTTACCTGTGGTATCTCAGTTATTGATAACTGGACCCTGAATCCGTGATAGCATGCGACCGTTGAAATAATCATCCCGAATACAGCACTTTTTAATAATGAGATGACAATCTCAAAAAGGCTCAGGGCTGAAAATATGCCTCTCAAGTGTTGGAGAAATGGAATATCTACCAGTACAGAAGATAATGCTAAACCACCAGCAATAGCAATAATCTGAAAATAAAAGGTGAGGATAAATACTGATAGCGTTATCCCAACAATTCTCGGAACAATAAGATAATCCAATGGGTCAATGCCCATGATTCTGAGGCTATCTACCTCTCTATTGACCTTCATAGAACCAAGCTCTGATGCTACGGCGGTGCAACTTCTTGCTATGATGATTATTGCTGCAAATAAAGGACCGAGTTCCCTCACAACTGTCCACAATAATATCTTTCCTATAAGGAGGGCATTTAAACCAACGATATTTGTTACCTGTGTAATGATAACGATACCAATAAGTGCACCGATGATGGCTACCTTGCTCAATGCCTCTAATCCTGTAAAGTATAGCTGCCTATAGGCAACCATGCGAACAGGGACAATCTTTAATGCTGAAATGTTTTTTATTGAATTAATGAATAATCCATAGGTGCCTTTTAGGTGGCTGATTGCATTCAGTACATTCTTTCCTATCCTCTCGGTATTTATAATTTGTAACATAAGAGCCCTTTGAAAAACTATTTAAACCACAGAGAACTCAGAGATTTAGAAAATGAGTTCACAGAGTAACTTAATAATTTTTTCTCGGTGTTCTCTTCATTGTCTCTGTGACCTCTGTGGTAAATTTTTTAATGCTTTAGAGTAACTCTTTAAAATCAAAAATATGTAAAAAATCTTTTGACATCTTGGGTTTTATCTTTGAATTCGCCCTCGCCTTATGAAGGATATATCTTATTCCATATCTTTTAGCTGTTTTTAAAACATCCTCTGTGTCATCAACGAGCAGTGTTTTCCCCTTATCAAAACCGAGGCGTTTCTCTGCCTCTTTCCAGAACTCAATAGTCTCTTTTGGATAACCAACATCAAATGAAGAAAGCACAGAATCAAAATATCTTCCGATACGGGTTTTTTTGAGCTTTAAGTCAATAGCCTTATAATATGCATTGGTCACAAGGAAAATCTTTTTCTTCTGTTGTTTCAACATCTGCAGGAACTCCTCTACATGAGGGTGAACCTCTATAAGATGTTTTATCTGTTCCTTTAAGGCAGGGATATCAAGGGATAGTTCTTTTGACCAGAAGTCCAGGTCTGTCCAGTTCAATGTGCCTTCATGAACTCTGTATCTCTCTATGAGTTCCTCTTTTGCCTTTCCAAATGTAATATTATGTTTCTCGGCATACTTTTCAGGCACAAGATGCTCCCAGAAATAGTCGTCAAAATACCTGTCGAGGAGTGTTCCATCCATGTCGAGGAGGACAAATTTTATATCCTTCAGAGAAATCTTTATTGAGTCCATTTTTATACCTTAATATAGTATATAGAAGTAGTTTTTTTTCGTAAATTATAATCAGCCACAGAGCACACAGAGCACACAGAGTTCACAGAGAAAAGTAAAATATTTGATCAAAAATATCTCTGTGTCCTTTGTGGTTATATTTGATTTTTCACGCCATTTTTCGGTATTATCACACTCATGGATAGCAAGAAACTCATTGAAGAATCAAGCCGCTACATCATGAATACCTACAACAGGTTCCCCATTGTCCTCAGAAAAGGACGAGGGATAAAGGTATGGAGCTTTAATGGAAAGGAGTACCTCGATTTTGTCGGTGGAGTTGCAGTAAATATCCTGGGTCATTGTCATCCGAGGGTCGTTGTTGCGATACAAAAGCAGGCACAGAGGCTTCTCCATGTCTCGAACTATTATCACATTGAACCACAGATAAAGCTTGCGAAACTGCTTGTAGAGCATTCCTTTGCTGACAAGGCATTCTTCTGTAATTCCGGAGCTGAAGCGAATGAAGCAGCAATAAAGCTTGCGCGTAAATATACAAAAGAAAATATCAGTCCTGACCGCTTTGAAATAATTACTGCTCAGAACTCATTTCATGGGAGGACACTTGCAACCATTACAGCTACAGGCCAGGAAAGATTTCAGAAGGGGTTCGAACCACTGGTACCTGGGTTCAAACATGTCCCATACAATGATGTTGATACATTGAGTAAGGAAATAACAGATATTACGTGTGCGATTATGCTGGAGCCTATCCAGGGAGAAGGTGGAGTGAAAGTGCCTGACCCTGATTTTTTTAAAAATGTCAGAGACCTCTGTAATAAACATAATCTACTCCTGATCCTTGATGAAGTACAGACCGGAATGGGACGGACTGGTAAATTCTTTGCCTATGAACATTTTGGAATTACTCCAGATATCATGACGATTGCAAAGGGACTTGGCGGTGGTGTGCCCATTGGTGCGATGCTTGCATCAGAAAAGGTAGCATCTGGATTTCAACCTGGCAATCACGCTACAACCTTTGGTGGCAATCCCCTTGTCTGTGCTGCTGCGATAGCAACGATCGAGACACTTCTTGAAGATGGCTTTATCCTTGACCAGTGTAACAGGATGGGGGAATACCTACAAGAAAGGCTTGAAAATCTTAAGGATAAATTTCCAAACCTTATTGTAGATGTAAGGGGACTTGGACTACTCCTGGGTATGGAATTGACAACAGAGGGGGATCCGATTGTAAGGGCATGTCTTGAAAAAGGGGTGCTTATCAATTGCACCGCAGGAAATGTGTTACGATTTATTCCGCCGCTGATTGTCCAGAAAAAGGATATAGACCAGTTAACCAAGGTTTTAGAGGAAGTTTTTGGGAGACCTTAAAAAATATTCCTTCATTCGTATTTCAGTTGAAAAGTAGTTTTATTATAAAAAACATATTATGTCATTCGCCCAAAAAAGGAACATTATGGAGATTTTCAATGAAACGTGATTTTTTGACAGTATGGGATTTGTCATCAGAAGAAATAACTCATATTCTTAAAAAGGCTATAGAACTCAAATCAGGCAAAGATAAAAATAAATGTCCTCTGATTGGCAAAAGTATTGGACTCCTTTTCGAAAAGGCATCAACCAGGACCAGGGTCTCTTTCGAGGTAGGCATTTATCATCTCGGCGGACAGGCCATTTATATGAATCCAAAGGAGATACAGATTGGAAGAGGTGAAACCATTGATGATACTGCAAAGGTGCTATCAAGATATTTGAATGCTATCGTTATCAGAACCTTCAGCCATGATGCCATCGTAGAGTTTGCAAAGAATTCTTCTATTCCTGTTATCAACGGCCTCAGTGATTTACACCACCCCTGCCAGGCACTCGCAGATCTGATGACCATTGTTGAAAGGAAAGGAAGGCTGAAAGGTTTACACCTTGCCTATGTAGGTGACGGTAATAATGTTGCAAATTCTCTGATAGAGGCCGCATCAAAAATGGAAATACCCCTTTCCATTGCATGTCCTGAAGGCTATGAACCTGATGCTGATATTCTCAAGAAGGCAAGATCCTCTGCTAAAAGTGAGATTGTTATCCATAGAGATCCGAAAGAAGCTGTTGACAAGGCAGATGCAGTGTATACAGATGTCTGGGTAAGCATGGGACAAGAACAAGAGGCGGCAAAGAAAAAACGAAAGTTCAAGAACTATCAACTCAACAGTAAGCTCCTTACATATGCAAAGAAAGATGCAATCGTGCTTCACTGTTTACCAGCACACAGGGGTGAAGAGATTACAGACGATGTGATAGATGGGCCACAGAGCGCAGTCTTTGACCAGGCAGAAAACAGGCTCCATACACAGAAGGCATTGTTGGAATTCCTACTAAGGAGGTCATAAGTAAAACCACATCATATGCGAATGTTGTCATTATCCGGCCTTCGGCGTGAGCTCAGTCGAACGTTTGACCCCCGTATCAAGTACGGGGCAGTCTCCTAATCCACCCTTCGACAGGCTCAGGGTGACAATTGTTATGGTGAGCTTGTCGAACCATGGATTCCCC
>JAGUWT010000030.1 GCA_020062205.1 Thermodesulfovibrionales bacterium | reverse complement strand
TGTGGAGTGAGGTGCGTATATTTTTTCTTTAAGCAAATTCAACTACAGGAACGGAACGCTTAACCGCAAAACTCTTTTTGTGCAACTTAATGCGCTCAATTTCATATAGTGTCTCTGCCTCAAGATAACTTTCTCTGCAGTGAGGGCAAGTTACAATAGGGACATTTTCTATCACAAAAATGTCTTTACCCTTGCCGTATGTCCTTGCAACCTTGCGGATACGAGCACCCTGTTTTCCACAATTATCACAAATCATTTCTTTCCCTTTTTCCATAGAAATATTATGGCACATACACCGTAATGATAACCAACTTTCCTGTTTGACTCAATTTTGCGACAACTTCAACTTCACCACCGGAAAGGGATTTTCCGTTTATACGGTATTTCCACTCGGCAGTGGCTTTGTCTTTTTGCCGTTCAAGAATCTTTCCAGTCATAATACAGCGTTCAACGTCGTAGATCGACAGGGAATCATTATCCATCTCTTCTTCCCCATGGATCGTCAAAATATATTCACGGTTGCGGATCTTATCCCGCATCTCTTTCAGTATCCGGTCAAACATTTACATGCTCAAATTTATTGTCTTTCTTTTCTCACGCACACCATTATCACATAACGGCTGAGCACAAACGAAGTTTATGAACAATTTATACTTTAGTCGTTTGTGCTCTATTGTCTGCAGTTGAACGCTGGCCGCTCTTAATTTTTTTCTTTAACTTTTCTGACTTCTTTTTAACAAATTCTATTTGTTCTTTAACTGAAAGACCCTTTGTCTGCTCATAATGTCTGTCACGAATCTTGCGTACCATATCAACGGCTTTTACCATATTTTGTTACCTCCCTTGGTGAATAAATTAAGATCGGCTTATACCCCATTTCAATGTTTACAGCATTGAATCTTTGAATGGTATATACGCCCTTAGGACAAATAACTATGTGGTCGATTTGGGAACTCCCAACAATCATATCATTAAACACATACCAATCATCTGGAAAGCTGGACAACACTTTAGTTACTAGACTTTCCCCAATTGCCCCAACATGAAACTTGTGTCCGCTACTTATCAAAAATAGCCCTGCGATAATTAAAATTATTCCAACCAACGCCGCTTGATTGAAAAAGGCTATTATTATTACGCCTGTAATAGCAACCCCTAAGCCAGCTCCTGCTCTTTTCTTGAAGGCAGACTTAAGACTTTCCTGCTGCTTCATTATTCTCGCCATGATGTTCTTAACTCTTTACGGCGCACATTTTTATAAAATTAACGTAGTTTCGGCTAACGTTTTGGATTGGAGAAGTTCCGACTCAGTCGGGATTTCCCGAAGGGTGAAAACGCCAATCTGGTTATGTGAAGTTGCGCCCCCTGTCTTTTAATGTCATGGATGGCGGCCATTTAAATTTATCGATGTCTGATACGAATGCCCATCGGTGTAATAACTGAAAAGGACTCTACCAACTCACTGAAGTGTTCCATGATAAAGGGAACAACAATCTCAGACTTTTTGACTGGAGACAACCCAGCTAACCTCACCAGCACAACACCAGAAGAAAGACGTCTAAGACGAAACACCAATTCTCCGAAGTCTTTATCTGCTGTTAATAAAAGTACTCCCTCTTTGTTTGCAAGCTCAAGCACAACATCATCAGAAATTCCGGGATCCATCTCGGCTACATAACCAACGATATAGCCCTTCTCACGAAGCGCATCAACAATCTGCCTGTCGATACTTTCATCGACAAGTAAGTTCACGCCGCAGCCTCAGCTACCGGATAAACAACATCCCCTTTTAAGACCTCGGCAGCAAAAGCAATCGCAGCCTGAACACCTCCATGCGTTAACCTTGGATGAGCTTCAAGAATTTGTTCTACTGTTTCGCCGGCAGCCAGTTTTTCTAAAATAAGCTCGACAGTTATTCTTGTTCCAGCTATAACAGGCTTCCCCATCATCACAGCCGGATTTGATACTATGATGTCTTTCTGCATCTCCGCCTCCCTTTACTAAAATGACAGCACTGTTAATATTTTATCATTTTTACAATTTTCCGGTTGCTATGGAGAGCAACCATTTATTTCAGGGGGCGCAATTTCACATAACGTTACTGATGTAAAAGAAGTCCGCCAAAGGCGGATTTGGATGAAGTCTTTTACATCATGTTAGATGAAGTTGCTGGCCCAATTTTTAATTAAGACTCTGTGTCCACCATTCTACTTTTATACTCACTGATTCACTGATTAAGTCATGAAAAAAACAACACCTCTCTCTAAATCCAAAGCCGATCACTGCCTTCTAAGAACTTTCTTGTAGCTTATTTTGTAAAAAGATCAAAAATCTCAATATTGCTTCAAAATATCTGTCACAGCTCCTTCCACGCCTTCTCTTAAGCCACCAAGCATTGAAAATGAAAAAATAAAAGTAAGCAAAGGATGGAAAGTTACATATTTGGAGATTTCTGGACCTGAATCTAAAAGTCTTACATGGAACATCAAGTAGAGTAAAGAACAAATGGTAATGTTACTGAAAATAAATTCACAAAGTGGGACGATAAAAACATGATCTATCATGGCCTTACGGTGCACAAAACCTCTGCTTTTTAATTGAAAAGATGTGAAATCTTGATAACTGAAGAGAAATTCAAACATTATGAGGTATACCGCATAGCTAATAATCATACCCAGAATGCCAAAATGGATTAGGCCAATTCCTTGAAACACGGTTACTAACATCTGTTCTAACGGACCAGCAATTGCATCTTCATGTCTATACTTTAATATGAAACAAATAGGTATCAGCAGAGAGAATAGATAAAAAATCAACCCCATTTTCTGCGCAGCTATGTATGTCGGGTAAAATATTAAGCCTGCTATACAGCCTGTAACAGTTCCTGCAATAATACCTCGGTTTAAATAACTCATAACTGACCTTTATGGCTCTAACTCCTTTCCCAAATCAATTCTTCCAATTCTTTCAAATATCTCCTTGCCTCTTTTAGTAGTACAGGATTATTTGACAAAGCAACAAAATGATTAAAATCTTCCGCTATTTCTTCTATTTTTTTCCTATTAATTAATTCTTCTTTTAAATGACCCAATTTCCTGATTTTATCCTCAACTTCAACCCCTTCGATTTTAGCACGAATTAGCAGAGGAGTGTTATATATTGCACGCCAATAATAAGCCTCAGCGCACTGAGAATCAACTTTAATAGCTGTAGTAAGATCATTAATAACTTCATCAAAGGCAAGAGTATTTGTTAGATAGCCATAGCTTGCTCGTTTGACATAAGCTATAGCACACCAAGGATTAACCATTAAAGCACAATTATAGTAACTCATGGGCATATGAACTAGTGTAGTGTCTCAGTAACAGCTTTACAACGATTTACCTTAACCAGAATATCTTTAACTTTTTTAGTCCATACAAACGGCTTGGGATTATCATTATTAAGTTCTATATACTCCATAATGGCTTCTACCAATTCAGGCACACTCTTAAAGACCCC
>JAGUWT010000160.1 GCA_020062205.1 Thermodesulfovibrionales bacterium | reverse complement strand
CTTCGACAGGCTCAGGGTGACAATTGTTATGGTGAGCTTGTCGAACCATGGATTCCCCGATCGAGTCGGGGAATGACGGTTATGTGGCCTTACTTATGATCTCCTTAGTAATCGAGCGATTTTTTAGAAATTTTCCTTCATTCGTATTTCAGTATATTTTTTTTCTGACTTCGATTTCAACTTTTTTACGAAAGTACCAAAATTTTTTGTAGCCGCAGGTTTTAGCCTGCGTTTCAAAATGAACCAATAAAAGAAATAAAAAATTAAATAAAACCACGCAACCTAAAGGTTGCGGCTACATTTAAGAACATAAGTAGTTCAATTTGAATAAAAAATCATAAAGGAAAAATTACGGTTTTGTCAAATCTCTATAAGAATTTTGTGGTATAATTTTCCCCATGGATAAAAAGATTCTCATGAAAGGAAATGAAGTAATTGCAGAGGCTGCAATTCAGGCAGGCTGTCGGTTCTATGCAGGATATCCAATAACACCCCAGAATGAGATACCTGAGTATATGTCCCGGAGGATGATAGAGGTAGACGGGGTCTTTATCCAGGCTGAAAGCGAGATTGCTGCAATCAATATGGTTTTTGGTGCATCTGCCGCAGGTGCAAGGGCCATGACCTCATCAAGCAGCCCTGGGATAAGTTTAAAACAGGAGGCAATATCATTCCTTGCAGGTGCAGAACTGCCTGCTGTCATAGTCAACATACAGCGGGGTGGCCCAGGTCTCGGGAATATCTCCGCAAGTCAGGCAGATTATTTTCAGTCTGTCAAAGGTGGAGGGCATGGTGATTATAAGCTCCTTGTATATGCACCATACAATCTTCAAGAGTTATGGGATATCACAATGCTCGCTTTTGATAAAGCAGATGAATACAGAAATCCTGTAATGATACTTGGCGATGGTGTTATTGGCCAGATGATGGAACCCTTTTATCAAACGCCCTATGTAAGACCGGATCTTCCCGAAAAAGAATGGATACTTGATGGTTGCAGTAATAGAGAACCACGAGTAATAAAGTCTCTCTATATGGGAGATGGTGAACTTGAAATGCGAAATGACCTCCTTCAGAAAAAATATCAAAAGATGAGGGATATGGAGATAATGTTTGAAGGCTACTATATTGAAGATTCTGAGGTTTTGGTAGTCGCATTTGGAATTGCTGCGAGGATTGCCCTGGCTTCCGTGATGAGATTGAGGCGTGAAGGATTGAAAGTCGGTCTTTTCAGACCTATTACACTCTTTCCATTCCCCGAGAAAGAACTCTTCATGCTTGCCGGAGGAAACAGGCGATTCATCACGGTAGAGATGAACGCTGGACAGATGGTGGAAGATGTGAGGCTATCTGTCAATGGGCAATCGGAAGTACTTTTTTACGGGAGACCTGGCGGGTCTATCATAACACCTGAAGAGGTGGAAGAAAAGGTAAGGCAGGCATTCAATTACCAGCCTTATTTAGTGAAAAAAGACTTTATTCTTTAATTCTCTTGTTCTTTGTCCTTGCCCTCTGAATCTGTCATTTCAGTATCCTGTTGAGGAATGACCTCTTTGTTTAAACGTCGCTTTCTTTTCTCTTCCTGCTTTTTCAGACGGGCCAGTTCTTTCCTTCTCTTGTCACTTTTAAATGCTCCAGCATGTCTTGCCAATGTAACCTCCTAATTTTTGATTAGCATTATATCAAATCATTTATCTTTTTGTCATTGCGAGGTCGTATCGACCGTGATAATCCGACAATTCTCAAGTTTATTCTGAGGGTTTGCAAATAGGTGTTTACTTTTTATTTTCAACCATGTTAATCTGCTATTGAAGTTTCAGAAAGTTTTTGTAACTGATAAGGCCGCAAAGACTTTTAGCTTTGTGGCCTTTTTTGTTCAAGCAGAGTGTATTCTGAGACTTTAGTTTATACGTAAGGAGGTAAAAGAATGGCTAAAGGAACAGTCAAGTGGTTCAATGAATCTAAGGGTTTTGGCTTTATCACAAGCGAAGACGGTAGCGATGTTTTTGTCCACTATTCTTCTATCCAGGGCAACGGGTACAAATCTCTTGCCGAGGGTGATACAGTCAGCTTTGATATTGAAAAAGGCCCCAAAGGTCTCAAGGCAATCAATGTAACGAAGCTCTAATAAACTGTAAAAGTCCCCCTCTGAGGAGGGGGACTTTTCGATAACTAACTGATTTTATCAAACTCTTTCTGAAAGTACCCTGCTGTAAGGTCATCGAAGATACAGAATTCGATTACTTTAAGGCTGCTCTTTAAATTTCCTTTTATATAATGCAATGCCTCTTTTACCAAGATCATTGCGCATCTCTCTTTCGGGAATCCAAAGATACCTGAGCTTATTGCAGGTATAGCTATGCTCTTCAAGCCCTTATCAGAGGCAAGCCTGAGACTATTAAAAACAGCATTTGTTAATTTATTATCTTCATCTCCTTCCCCCATCCTCGGACCGACTGCATGGATTACATACTTACAGGGAAGGCTGCCGGCACTTGTAATGGCAGCATTACCAACAGAGACAAAACCGATTTTATTACTCTCTTCCTGAATAACCTGTCCGCCCTTTCTCACAATTGCACCTGCAACTCCTCCACCATGCTGGAGATGTGAATTTGCTGCATTGACTATTGCATCGACATCCCTCTCTGTGATGTCTCCCTGAACAAGTCTTAAGATTTTTCCGTTAATAATTTTTTCAGAAATAACCTTCATAAGAAACCTCCCTCTACTCCTTACGGATTTCATTTCAAGTTAAAATTAT
>JAGUWT010000235.1 GCA_020062205.1 Thermodesulfovibrionales bacterium | reverse complement strand
ATAGCGGTTCCCTCACTATCCAGAATCTCTGTAAACAACCTCACCTTTGCCTTGAAGTACTCCTCCATGGTTTTATGAAAGTCAAGATGGTCTCTCGTGAGATTTGTAAAAACTGCAGTTTTAAATCTCGCCCCATCTACCCTGTACTGTGCGAGCGCATGCGAAGAAACCTCTGAAATTACATGTGTGCACCCTGATAAAACCATGTCGTGTAAGAGGGCCTGAAACTCTAAAGATTCAGG
Organism: Thermodesulfovibrionales bacterium; assembly: GCA_020062205.1. Taxonomy (GTDB): domain Bacteria; phylum Nitrospirota; class Thermodesulfovibrionia; order Thermodesulfovibrionales; family SM23-35; genus VGWY01. Next base: position 10,534 of record JAGUWT010000235.1, on the reverse strand, counting down.
CGTTGTGTGAGGTGCAGTGTAAACCCTATCTTTTATCATGTACTGTATGGTGCCAATCAGACCTGCTCCTTTTCCCCATAACTCAAGTATTGTCTTGAGGATATATGTTGTTGTTGTTTTACCATTTGTGCCGGTAATCCCTATCAACGCAAGATGTTCAGATGGCCTTTCATGAAAATTGTTAGCGATACAGGCGAGCGATTTTCGGCTATTTTTGACCCTGATGAAAGAAAGTGACGAGTCTTTGTCCTTACTTGTTACCTGTAACTCGTTACTCGTTACTGTTTTTTCATACACTATCACAATTGCACCCTTCTGAATCGCCTCATGAATAAAATCATGACCATCACATCTTTCGCCTTTCATCGCAACAAACAGGTAACCATCTTTTACCTTCCGCGAATCATAAGCCGCACCTGAGATGTCCGTATCAAGTAACGAGTGACGAGTGATGAGTGACGAGTCTTTGTCCTTACTTGTTACTTGTAACTCGTTACTTGTCACCACATTAACGTAAATACATCCCCGAAGAAGTTCTCCGAGTTTCATCTCGATACCACTAAAGAGGTCTGATACTGGTCATCCTCCCTTGGTATGTTGAGATAGGATAGTGCCTGTTCAGCAATATCCTTGAAAACAGGTGCAGCCACCACACCCCCATAGTTCTGACCTTTCGGTTCATAGACAACAACTATGAGTGCAAGCTTTGGATTGTCAGCCGGGACAAATCCGACGAATGAACTCACAAACTTTTCTTTGGAGTACCTCTTTGTCCTCGGGTCAATAAGTTGTGCTGTACCCGTTTTCCCTGCAACCTCATTTCCATTGACAGATGCTCTTTTACCAGTTCCTCCTTCATAGACAACACCTTTCAATATATCTTTGAATGTCTCTGCTGTTGCCTGTGAAATGATACGCCTCCTGTCCTTCTCTCCAAATGAGAAAAGCACTTTCCCGTCAGGTGAGATTATTTCAGAAACAATATGTGGCCTGACAAGAAATCCTCCATTCGCAACAGTTGCATATGCCCTGAGTACCTGAAGCGGTGTTACTGCAACCTCCTGACCGATCGGTATTGCACCGAGAGATGTGCCTGACCACCTTTCTGGTGGGCGTATCCATCCTGAGATTTCACCAGGTAAATCTATCCCCGTCTTTTCGCCAAAACCAAGGAGTTTTGCGTATTTGTAGAGCCTTTCCGGTCCAAGCCTCATGCCAACCATTATTGAGCCAACATTTGATGACTTCTGTATAACCTCTTTGAATTGCAGAACACCGTGTCTATGAACATCATGGATAGTCCTACCAGCGACATTGATACCACCCTTACTCACATCGAATAATGTATCGGGTTTTACGATCTTCTCCTCGAGTGAACCTAAACCTATAACAACCTTAAATGTAGAGCCTGGCTCATAACAGTCAGTTATGGCCCTATTCCTCTTTTCAAAACCACTTACCTTTCCGGGGGTATTAGGGTCATAGGCTGGCCTATTCGCCAGGGCAAGTATCTCTCCTGTTAAAGGGTCCATCATGATAGCTGATGCAGAAGCAGCGTTCCATTTCGAAATCGCCTTCTCGATCTCTTTCTCAACAATATACTGGAGCCCCTGGTCTATGGTGAGCACAATGTTATTCCCTTTTGCCTCTGTATCTACTCCTGATGAGAGTGTCCTGCCACCTGCATCCCTTACAAAAAATACCTTTCCACCTCCTGTCTTGAGGTATTTGTCATATTTGAGTTCTATACCTTCTAATGCCTGATTATCCAGATCAACAAAGCCGAGGATATGAGAGGCAAGTTTTCCTCCCGGATAAAATCTTTTAGCCTCAGTCTGAAAACCCAGGCCTTGGATGTGAAGCTCTTTTATCCTCTTCGCGGTCTCTGGTTCGAGCTTCCTTGCGATCCATGCAAATCGTCCCTCCTCGGGTATCTTTGCACGGAGAACGTCAGATTTTTTTGTCATGACTGATGCGAGCTTCTTGATATTGTCATCATCAAGATCAAGATTTTCAGGATCACAGTAGAGAGATTCAAGCTCGATGTTTAAAGCTAATTCCCTGCCCCACCTGTCAAATACTATTCCCCTTCTCACACGAATGTCTTCAGCCTTTGTATATTGCATTTTTGCCTTTTCTGAAAAATGCTTATGGTTCAGTATCATCAGGTCTGCAAGACGTACGAATATTGCAAAGAAGCTGAAGATGATGATCGTATTTAAAATGACTGCCCTTTTTTTATTCAACAATCCCCCTGCAAATCAGGGTTCAGCTATGCGTTTCCCCTCCAGTGAAACTTTGTAAGGCTGTACCCCCTTCTGCCTTTTCACATGTATTACCCTGACCCTGTCAGGAAAAACCAACTCATGATTTCCACGGAAAGATGCGTTTACTTTTTCAAAAGAGAGGAGGCTTGCTTTTTCAGCTCTCAGCATCTTTCTCTCCTTAAGGCACTCTATCTTCTTTTTTCCAAGGTCACCGAGCTGGTATTCTAATTTCAAAACATTTGACCTGATCATTACGAGGCCGAACAGACTGAACAGCAAGAGGGCAATACAGAAAGGTTTGATGATATACAACGCCATATTTTTACTGTTGCCTGTGCGTATCATATCTTCTCTGCAACCCTGAGTTTTGCACTTCGTGACGAAGGGTTTGATGCCCGTTCTTCATCACCAGGTGTTACTGGTTTTTTCGTTATCATCGTGAGTAATCCTTTTTTCGCACCGTCTCTCATAAAATGTTTTACCATCCTGTCTTCGAGTGAGTGATACGAGATAATGCACAACCTGCCGCCTTTTTTAAGAATCCTCAAGGAGGCATCAAGCCCTGCCCTGAGCTCGTTAAGTTCTCCATTCACCTCAATCCTTAAAGCCTGGAATGTCTTGGTCGCAGGATGTGTCCTCCCCCTTTTCCTGTATATACGCTCCACAATACCTGATAATTGTGAACATGTATCAATCGGTTGCTTCCTTCTCATGCCGACAATGGCGCTTGCTATTTTTCTTGATAAACGTTCTTCACCGAATTCACGAAGGATCCGTTCAATCTCCCTCTCAGGATAGGTATTCACAACATCCCATGCAGACACCTTCTGTCTTCTATCCATCCTCATATCAAGGCGTTGATCAGAAAAAAAACTAAATCCTCTCCCATGATCCTTGAGTTGCACCATCGAGATCCCAAGGTCAAAAAAAATGCCGTCAGCCTCGGATATCCTCTCTGAAGAGAGCACCGTTTCCATATCGGAAAATTTTGCCTTCTCCAGGATTACCCTTCCATCCGAAAGTCTTGCTTCAGCCATTTTCAGTGCCTCATCATCCCTATCAATTCCGACGATCCTCCCCTCAGAACCTATAAACTTCAGTATCTCCTCTGAATGTCCCCCATGGCCAACTGTTGCGTCTATATATGTTCCACCCTTCTCTAATTTAAGTGCCCCAACAACTTCTTTAAGAAGGATAGGAAGATGGAAAATCTCCAAAACGAGTACAGCTCCCTTTTAATTTCTACAGGCCGTGGACTGCAAGTCCTCTCTCGAGATCTTCCTTATCCATATTTGAAGGTTCAAAAAGTACATCATACTCATCCCTGTCCCATAGCTCGATTCTTTCTAATTGGCCCACTATAACAATACTTGTGTTTATCTTTGAATCTTCCCTGAGTGAAGCAGGTATTAAAATCCTACCCTGCTTATCCATCTCCATTTCAACAGCAGATCCGATTACCCTCTGCATTAAGTACTTTATATATTTATCTGATCTCGGCTTTGTTCGAACCTGTTCCAAGAGTTTGTTCCACTCTTCAAGTGGATATATACAAAGACACTTTTCTGATGAGTGGTTTGTTATGTAAAGTTTTGTGCTATAATTACTTGAAATAATCTCTCTGAAAGGAGCAGGAATAATGATTCTGCCTTTTAGGTCTACAGTAAAATAATGTTTACCGGAGAAAGCTGGCACTTTTTTCCTCCACTTTACTCCACTTTACTCCACAAATATAATGCAGAAGACACCTGATGTCAAGAAAAAAAATAACTATCTATATTATGTATGTCTGATATTTAATTACTACAATATATTGACAATTCTCTATATAAAACTGCCTTCATATCAATACATACTAAGGAGTTCATACGTAAGGTCACGTTGTATGTCATTCCCGCCTGTCGGGAATCCTTCATGAAAAAAGATGACACGGGGTAATACTGTAGCAAAACTACAAGGGAGAATAAGTTCAATATCTTTATTCTAAAAAAATCAAAATGAGAAATTGAGATATTTGAAACTATTTTCGACTGAAGTCATTTGATTTTTTTAGGATTGAGATATTCACTTCTTTGCCATAAGGCGATGATTGTGACAATAAGATTAGCATAAAATATGCCAATCTATCCTTTGCCATAGTGAATGAATTCATAAAGAACATCATCAAGAATGTGATCATGATTTTTTTCATAGAGTGATTTTTTGGCTTGACAAAAGGTTTTCTTCTTGATACTGTTATTCTGCAATCATTAAAAATCTAAAATATGAAAGGGGGGGAAGATTAATGACAAAGGCAGAGCTTATCGACAAAATCGCATCAGGTGCAGGGTTAAGCAAGGCAGATGCTTCAAAGTCACTGGATTCTATCCTGAACTCAATCAAGGTTGCCCTGAAGAAAGGGCAGAAAGTTACTCTTGTTGGTTTTGGAACATTCTCAGTTGTTAAGAGGAAATCAAGGAAAGGCCGCAATCCAAGGACAGGTGAGGTTATTACAATCTCTGCTGCTAAAATACCGAAATTCTCAGCCGGCAAGGCGCTCAAAGACGCTGTTAGATAATCCGACAATTTATGGAAAGGGGCAAACTACGTTTGCCCCTTTTATTTTATTCACTACTTTTTACTACCCCAGCATTGGTTATAAAAAATGAAAGGAGGAATGTATGCTCGCAGAATTCAGCATTGTACCGATAGGTGTTGGCAGCAGTATCGGTGACCAGCTTGCTGAGGTTTTAAAGATCGTTGATGCAAGCGGACTCCCCTATAAGGTTAATCCCATGGGTACGGTTGTCGAAGGTAAATGGGATGAGATAATAAAGCTCATAAAAAGATGCCACAAGACTGTCATGAAATCCGGCGAGAGGGCACTGACAAGTATATCAATAGATGACAGGAAAGGTAAGCCGAACAGGATAGAGGAGAAGGTAAAATCAATAGAAAAAAGGATTGGCAAATCTCTCAAGAAATAACGAAGAGATAAGGATGTCTGAAAAAATAACATTAAGTGTAATCAAAGCTGACGTTGGAGGTTATGTTGGTCATTCGAGTATCCATGCCAACCTCATCGAAACAGCAAAAGAGAAATTATCCATTGCTGCAGAAAAGGGAATACTGATTGACTTCCATGTGACGCGGTGTGGTGATGACCTCGAACTCATCATGACTCATGAGCATGGTGTTGATGCAGAAGACATCCATAAGCTTGCATGGAATGTCTTTGTCGCATGCACTGAGGTTGCAAAAAAACTCAAGCTGTATGGTGCAGGACAGGACCTGTTAGCCGATTCCTTTAGCGGAACTGTAAAAGGCATGGGTCCAGGAGTTGCAGAGATGGAGTTCGAGGAACGGAAGAGCGAGCCAGTCATTATCTTCATGGCTGATAAAACCGCCTCTGGTGCATGGAATCTTCCTCTCTTTAAAATCTTCGCTGACCCCTTTAATACAGCAGGCCTTGTTATAGACCCAACAATGCATGAAGGTTTTATATTCGAAGTGGTAGATGTCTATGAACAGAAGAAGATTACCTTATCAACTCCAGAAGAGATGTACAACCTTTTGATGTTTATCGGTGCAATAAGACGGTTCATAATTAAAACTGTCTATCGGAAAGACGGGATGATTGCTGCATCAGCATCCACACAGAAACTGAGTCTTATCGCAGGAAAATATGTCGGGAAAGACGACCCTGTTTTGGTCGTCAGATGTCAGGCAGGATTGCCTGCTGTTGGAGAGGTCCTTGAACCCTTTGCTTTTGCCCATATCGTTGAAGGTTGGATGCGCGGTTCACATAACGGGCCCCTTATGCCTGTTGCATTCTATGAGGCAAATCCATCAAGATTTGATGGTCCACCGAGGGTTATTGCAGCTGGTTTTCAGCTCTGCCACGGAAAACTGATCGGGCCGAGGGATTTATTTGATGATCCTGCATTCGATGGTGCAAGAAGAAGGGCAAATGAGATAGCAGACTATCTCAGGCATCATGGTCCCTTTGAACCTCATCGGCTTGGACTTGATGACCTCGAGTACACGACGATGCCACAGCTCATGAAAAAACTTGAACACAGGTTTATCCCTGAGTAAACTGCCTGATAAATCTCTCTTCATCTTCACGAGCTTTCAGGTGGCCTCTGAGTTTTTCTTCAAGCAGTTCCTTGAGCATTCTCGAGTAAACAGGTCCGGGGTGAATACCCATATCCTTGAGATCATTTCCTTTCAGGATTGTCTTTACATTTCTTAAATCAGTGAGATATCGGGACATCGCTTTTTGTTTCTGCCGGTCTTTGCTTATGGCCATTGCAAACAGAATCGTTTCGAGCTTGATTTTGCTCAGGAGGTTATAGATCCCTACAGGGTCATCGTGAGGGAGTCTCTTCAATATCTCTTTTGCCTGGGACATGCTATTCATGATTATATCTTTGACCCTTGGGGGCGGTGATAACCTTTCAATGACAGCCTTTACATCATCATCCGTCAAACCGGATAGCAGCGCCATGAGATAGAGAATCCCCTTGTCCGTCCTTTCTTCAAGGAAAAGGAGATTGAACCATGAGATGGTCTCCTGCATCGATTTGAATGTTGCTTCAAGCTCTTCATTCAAAATAATGTTTGGATGTATAACCTTCAAAAGGCCAAAATCAGAAAGCCTCTTCAGCGTCCTGAGTGGTTCAGTCTCATTGAATGATAGGCGGAGTTCTTCATACAACCTTGGGCCTGAAAGCCTGTCAAAGAGGTTCATTTTTATTGCTAACTTTATGAGGTTGTCTGTATGCTTGCTGATCTTAAAACCAAACCGTTCAGAGAATCTGATTGCCCTGAATGCCCTTGTTGGGTCTTCGATAAAACTCAGGTTATGGAGTACCCTGATGGTCTTCTCTCTCAGGTCTCTCTGACCACCAAAGAAATCTATGAGAAGCCCGAAATCCTTTGGATTCAACTTGATTGCAAGGGTATTGATGGTAAAGTCCCTTCTGTAAAGGTCTTTCTTGATTGATGATGTCTCGACCTTAGGAAGTGCTGCAGGCGACTCATAGTATTCTGTTCTGGCTGTTGCCACATCGAGTTTGAATGTATCGGTAATTACCTGGGCAGTACCAAACGTCTGATGTGTTCTCACCTTTGCATTCAGTCTTTCACCAAATGCCTTTGCAAAAGAAATCCCATCACCCTCAATAACGATATCAATGTCAAGATTTGCTTCGCCACGTAGCAAGTCCCTTACTGAACCACCAACAAGATATGCAATAAAGCCTGCTTCCTCTGCTACCTCTCCAGAAAGCTTGAGGATTTTGTATATCTCTGAAGGGAACCTCTCCTTGAGCCAGGAAGAGAGATTTCTGCTGATAGAGGGTTTTTCCTTTGTAACCGTCTCTTCGATCTTTCTCCTCCTCAGAAATTCTTCATAAAGCGTACGGAGCAGGTCTGTTCTCGTTATTGCACCAATGATCCTGTCATCGTCCAAAACAGGCATAAACCGCTGGTTCTGCTCAATCATGAGTGTTTCTATATCTCTGATAGGAGTGTGTGGGCCAACTGTTATTGCATCTGTTGTTGAGAATTCTATTGATTTGCTCTTTCCAAAACCGTGGAAGAGGGCTTTCCCCACGATCTCACGAGATATGATCCCGGTGTATTTTTCTTCCTTCAAGACTGGCAGGACATTTACCCCGTAACGGGTCATCATCGCCTCTGCCTCCTTGATGGAAGAATCCCAATGGATGCTAATCACAGGGCTTGTCATGATATCAGATGCAACCTTTCCAGGCTTCACATATTTGTGCAATAACTCTGTTAATCTCTCCTCAACAACTTCGAGCGATGCCTCTTTTATCGTTGCCGAGGCTGCTGTTGGATGTCCTCCGCCACCGAATTCCCTCATCACCATCGATACATCCATTTCCGGAACCTTGCTCCGGGCTACCATCAGTATCTTTCCTTCCATGCTGAGCAGGACAACCACTGTATCAATTTCTTCCATATCCATCATCCTGTGGGCAAGGTGTGCTGCATCCCCGAAATAACCCTCTCGGGATGCCTTTGCAATTCTTATCCTGATGCCTCCTATGAGCATCTCTTTTGATGACTGGACAAGCTCGTTCAGGAGGTCAAGCTCTTCTATGCTCATTTCCATCTTTAAAAAGCTTGATACAATATTCAGATTTGCTCCCCTTTTTAAAAGATATGAAACGGCAATAAGGTCCCGTTCAGTCGTTGAAGGAAAAAGAAGACTCCCTGTCTCTTCATATATTCCCAAGGCTAATATCGTTGCCTCAATGGGGGTAGGAGGCAATCTTCTCTGTTTCAAGATCTCTGTAAAGATTGTTGCGGTTGCCCCTATATTCTCAATCATTTCTACATCTCCCCTGATATCACCTTCATGGAATGGATGGTGATCATAGATGTGTATCTTAATGCCTTTGTTGGAAAGTAATTCAGCAAGTGGACCAATCCTGCCTGGTATCTTTGTGTCAACGATAATCAGCCTTGTAGCCTTCGAAAGGTCGATGTCCTTTATGCGCTTTATTTCAACAGGCTGGAAAGCCTCGATGAAATCCCTCAGTTTCTTTTCCTGAGAACCCGGGAACACGATCACCGCATCAGGGTACAACTTCTTTGCAGCAATCATTGATGCAAGAGAATCAAAATCTGCATTGATATGAGAGGTTATGATATCCACAATTTATTGTAGCAGTTATTAGTTATAAGTTGTTAGTTGTCAGACTGAAAACTGCATAACAAATGTCCGTTCTGTCGTCATTCCGGACTTGATCCGGAATCCAGGATTTTCCATGAGACTTCTGGATTTCTGCTTGCGCAGGAATGACAAGAATTCAATGAAAAAGGGACATTATTTTTACAGGTATCAATATTTATAAGGCTGGATATATAACAACCTGATTGCGTCCCTTATTCTTTGCTGTAAACAGTGCATTATCAGCAAGAGTAATCAGATCATCAGGTGTTTTAATTTTTTCATCAGGACTACTGGCTATCCCTATACTTACCGTTATTTCACTCTTCTCCTTGAGGGCTTTAAAATGATATTCCTTCACCGCCTTTCTAATTCGCTCTGCCTCATACAGAGCACCTGCAGAAGATGTCTGTGGGAGGAGCACGATAAATTCTTCACCACCATATCTGGCAAAGATATCAGACTTCCTCGTATGACCTTTCACAAGTTGAGCAAATTCTCTGAGGACGATATCCCCAATCCTATGGCCATATGTATCATTGATCTTCTTGAAGTAGTCTATGTCGACCATTATGCAACTTAATGGAGTGTTATATCTCCCTGCCCTGCTGAATTCTTCCTCAAGTCTGTTGTAAAAATATCTGATATTATAGATTCCTGTAAGGAAATCGGTCACAGCCAGCTTCTCGAATACGGTCTTTTCTTTTTCTATTTTATTGTACAAGAAGGCATTATAAAGGACATTGGCTGATGCATTAGCAATAGCAGTACACAGTCTGATCTCCCTTTTTGTAAAAGGATTCTCTGATCTTGACGCCCTCAGTAACAATGTGCCAATGATTTCATCCCGAAAAAAAACAGGTATTACTAACAGAGAGTGAATACCTATTGACTCTATTACGTCCCGCACCTCTTTCATGATAGGGTTTCTTGAGGCATTTTTTATCACGACAGGTTTTTTCAATAATAAGACCTTCTTAATCTCAGGGTATTTCTGGAGATCAATTTTGAGATTTGTGACCTCAGGGCTTTCAGATGTAGAGACAACATAGGCATACCTTTGGTCCTCAACATCGATACTGATCATGGAACATCTTGTTACCTTTATCATCTCTGAAATCTTTTTAACCATAAGATAGAGAACATGCTGTGGGTTTATTGTTGATGAAATGAGGGATAGAAGGTCAATAATGCCTTCAAGGTCTTTCTTTTCTTTATAGAGGTTTTCGATCCAACTTTTCTCCTCTGTGACTAACTTGAGTTTGTGCTCGAGTTCTTCCTTATGGAAAGGACTGAGTAGATAATACTCAATGTCAGATTTAACCACAGAGCGAATGCCATCGGTAATATTCGTAGATACCGTTGCTATGATAGGACAATCAACCTCTGTAGGACTTATATGCTGAAGGCCCTCAGGGCTGCTAACAATAAGGGCACCAGGTCGTATCTTTGCCAGTTGTTTCTTTAAACTATCCTTATCTCTGCTTAGAAACCTTGCTGAATAATCATCGCTCGTTCTAAAGAAGGACCTCAGAAATTTCAGGACATTTTTATCCCTCTCATAAATCAGTATCTGTTTTTT
>JAGUWT010000174.1 GCA_020062205.1 Thermodesulfovibrionales bacterium | reverse complement strand
CCCCACCCACCCCTCCCCCTCGAGGGGGGAGGGCAAGGGAGGGGGTGACAAGAGTCAGGAGACTGATAATGTGCTGGGAAGGATCAAGCATATAAAAGGAAATTACTCCCTCCGTGATGATACCCTTTTCTTATCCGGTTTAAAGTTAAATACATCTTTATCTCATCTGAATTTAGAAGGCACTGTTAATCTCGCTCAAAAAACACTCGACCTGAAGGGCAGGCTTGATACCAATGGAATCTCTGATTTTACCCTGCCTTATTACAACGGGCTTAAAGGTTCCGGGTATTTTTCCGGAGATATAGGAGGTACATTTGATAATCCAGAGATAGCAGTAAAGGCCAGGATGTCAAATGCCTTTATAGAAGGGTATAAGTCAGACAGCATTACATCTGAATTTTCATACAACAAGAACCTCCTCCGTATACAGGAAATGGTTGCTACTGTTGCTGGTGGAAAGCAAAGGATAAAAGGCAAGATATTTTTCCCCCAGGCAGAGAAATTGTTCGAATTTGCACATCCTGTTTATGAAATGAATGCCTTATTCACCAATATCGATGTCAGAGAAATAACAAAGATGTTCTCTCAGGACATTTCTGCAGCAGGAAGACTGAATGCAGATTTTCGAATCGGAGGTAAGGATAAAGACATTTCGATTGATGGGAACGCTTTTATAGAGAAGGCAATGGTATTTCAGGTTCCAGTTGACTCGGTATCCACAGCATTTTCATATATGAATAAAGAGATTTCTTTTCAACAAACAATAATCAAGCGGGGTAGCTCAACCCTGAAGGGAGAAGGAAAGATTTCTTCAGATGAAAAATTTTCTTTCAGGGCGTCATCAGAGAGGCTCATGATGAGAGACCTGGGGCTTAAGCACATACCTGATGATATTGTTTTCAGTGTGCAATCAGAAGGGCAGGGCACTTTCAAAGACCCTCTCATTAGACTGAATGCTCAGGTGCTTGAAGGCACATATAAGGGGAAACCTATCGGTCAAGGTTCAATACTTGCTGAGATAAAAAATAGGGATATTGTACTGGATGCTTCACTTTTTAATGAAAAAATAAAAATACGGGGGAATGGACAATTGAACGATGATCTGCCATGGACTGCTGAAATAGATATCCAGCAGGGCAGCTATGATTTTATCGTCAGTTCAGTCCTTCAGGATATGCCGGAGGATTTACAGCTTATCCTCAGAGGCCATGTAACAATGAAAGGTAATAGAAAAAATATCACGGCATCAGCTCATCTGAATCATCTGACACTTTCATTGTTTGGTTACAGTTTTTCGAATGATTCCGATATAAAGATTCAGATTCATAATAAAAAGCTTTCCTTCTTGGCATTTGGTATCAAGAATGGTGGCACTTCATTCAAGCTCTTTGGTAGTATGGAAATCGGAAAAGAATACGACATTCATCTTGGGGGCAGTTCTTCACTGTTATTATTAAAAGGCCTGTCAAAGAGAATAAGTCACCTGAGGGGAGATACTGATTTTGCTTTTTCTATCACTGGGAAATGGGAAAAGCCAGAAATAAACGGCGGCGTGAATATATCGAATGCCTCTTTTGGTATCAAAAATTATTATTCCTACATGAGTTCGATTAACGGCTATCTTTCTCTTGAGAAAGACAGGATCGTGGTACAGAGACTTTCAGGGAAATTAGGAGGCGGTGATATAGACATAACAGGATTTGTTTATCTTAAGGCTTTCACGATAAAAGGATTTTACCTGGAGGCTGACCTTGATAATATCAGCACTTCTCCTTCTAAGGATGTTAGTCTCAATTTTGGGGGTAATCTTTTATATAAGGGCACACTGGATAAACAGAGTATTACAGGAGACATAAAGATAAACAGGGCACGATATAAAAAAAGGGTGGAATGGAAGAGCTGGCTTTTGATAGCAAAGGAAAAACCCAAGACCGAGGTATCAAAGGTTGAAGGTACCGAACTCAATATAAGGGTTTCAGGCAGTGATAATATTTCTATTGATAACAACATTGCACGAGCACCCTTGAAGATAGATATGGTATTGAGAGGAACGATATCGCATCCTGTATTGTTCGGCAGACTTGAATCAAAGGGGGGTTATGTTTATTTCAGAAACAATGAGTTCAGAATAATCAATGCGAGTGCTGATTTTACAGATCCTTACGCATTCAAACCGATCATACGGCTCACAGCAGAAACTCTTGCAAAGGGATATAATATTCAACTCAATCTCGAAGGTGAGATGGATCACTTCAATCTTTCCATGTCTTCTGACCCGCCGTTAGAGGAGACGGATATCCTTGCGCTCCTTACCGTGGGACAGGTAGGGAAACAATTGAAGGGTCTCGAAGGAGGTATAGGTGCTGGTGAGGCAACCTCATTCTTAACCGGTAAGATACAGGATGTGCTTGAAGAACGGTTCAGGACATTAACGGGCATTGACAGGCTTCAGGTTGACCCATATGTTTCAAAAACAACCGGTACCATAGGTCCGAGGGTTACGGTATCAAAAAAACTTATCGGTGACAGGTTGCTCGTAACCTATACAACTCTCTTGGGTTCTACTGAAGAACAGATACTCAAGCTGGAATATATCCTTGCTAAAAATATTTCCCTTATCGGTATGCGTGATGAGAAAGGGAGCGTAGGCGGGGATATAAAGTTCAGGTTTGAGTTCAAATGAAAACTCGTCACTCGTCACTCGTCACTCGTTACTTGTATTTAGTTACTTGTTACTTGTTACTCGTTTACCTGCCTTCTGAGGCTTCGGGTGCAATAGTTGGAGAGATAGAGGTCCATGGGCTTTACTCGATAGAAAAGAAAGAACTTCTCGACCTTCTTGATATCGGTCCTGATAAACCTCTTGATAGCATCGGGATAAGACAGGGGATAAAACGCGCCTTTTTAAAGGGGATTTTTGAAGATATTTCTTTTGAGATTACTGATGGGGAGAAGGCAAAGGTCATTATCCGTATCAGGGAAAGGGATTTTATTCAAAAGATATCTATTGATGGACATGTTAACCTTTCCCAAAAAATTGTAAAAAAGCTTTTGCCCTTAAAAGAGGGTCAGCTCATGCGATACGACTTGATCGAGAATGCGAAAGAAAAATTGAGGAGTGAAATGGAAATACGAGGATTCCCATATACCGCCATACATATTGAGATTGAAAGGCTTAAGGAACCATACAGGGTGCAGATTCATATTCATATTGATACAGGCGATCCAGAGAGGATAAAAAATATCCAGATACATGGCGCACCAGAAGAGATCAAGGATATTATGAGATTATCTGATGGCGATATCTACGACCAGGTAACATTGGGGAAAGACATTGAAAGGATAAAGACATACTACAAAAGGAATGGATACTTTAAGCCTGTTGTCGGGCCATACACATATACTGAAGGAACCCTTGATATCTTTGTAAACATAGGGAAACGTCTTAAGATATTGATAGAAGGCAACAGGGCTATTTCGACAAAAAACCTTTTGAAAGAAATGCCATTCTTTGAAACTGAAGACTTCAGAGACGAGCTTGTAGAAGAAGCGGTCCAGAGGATACTCTCTCTCTATCATAAGGGGGGATATCCATTTGCGCAGATAGCACCTGTTGTAACATCAGGGGATGAGGAGACAGATGTGAATTTTTTTATCTTTGAAGGAACAGAGGTGAAACTCAGATCAATCTCTTTTCGTGGTGTCAGTCTTCCCGAGAACAATCTGAAAGAAATCATGTCCCTTAAGGAAAGAGATTTCTATAACCCTGACCTTATTGAAGGAGATACAGAAGAGATTGAAGGGTTTTACAATGCGCTTGGTTATCTGAATGCCCAGGTAGAAGAGTTTCAGACAAATCCCCCCCTCCCCCCCTTACTGAAAGGGGGTGAGGGGGGATTCCCTAACGAGATGGATATTGTTATCAAAGTAAATGAAGGTTTACGGACGATTATTGAGAGAGTGGATATTGTGGAAGCACATCTTGTCCCTGAGGCTGAGATACGAAAGGTTATCGGGATAAAACCTGGAGATATTTACAATGTGGTTGATATCTCAGATGAGAGGCACAGGATTATCGAATTATATACAACCCGTGGTTTTACAGAAGCAAAAGTACTAACAGAAAGTAAGATTGAAAACCAGAAGGCGTTGATAACCTTTCGAATAGACGAAGGCACAGAAATCGTATTCGGAAAAACGATTATCACTGGGAATTATAAAACAGGATATAAGGTAATCACGAGGGAATTGCAGTACCGTGAAGGCTCTCCATTGAATTACCATCTCATTGGAAAAAGCAGGCAGAGACTTTACAGATTAGGTCTATTCACAGATGTTGATATGGAAGTGCTTGACCGATATGACTCAAAAAAGGATATCCTGATGAATGTGAAAGAGGGCAATGCAGGTGTAGTGGAATTAGGCCTGGGATATGCTGATTATGAGAGATTCAGGGGATTTTTTGATCTGAGTTACAGGAATCTCTGGGGGATGAACAAACAGGCTTCATTCAGGTTTGAGATGAGCTCGATTGAAAGGCGATATATTCTGCAATATCATGAACCATGGTTCCTTGATCTCCCCTTATCATTCAGGACATTCTTAATCCGTGAGGAGAGAAAGGAAATCAATATTGACACGAGGGAGACGAGATATAGATTAACAAGGCATGGGGTGAATGCAGGTGTGGAGAAAAGATTAAGCGATATAGTGAAAATGGAATTCTATTATGAGTTCTCGCTCGTGGAGACATTTGATGTAAAGCCAGATGTGATATTGAGCAGAGAAGATACAGGAACACTTACCATAAGTGGTATAAGACCAGGAATAGTTTATGATACACGGGATAACCCCTTTAACCCCAGGAAAGGAATTCTCTCAGGGATATCCGTTAAACTTACTTCACCAGTTTTTCTCTCTGAAACAAACTTTATAAAACTTATATTCCATGGAAGTGCATATCAAGAACTTATAAGGGGTATTGTCATTGCCATATCAGTCAGGGGAGGGGCTGCTCAGGGGTACCACAAGACGGACGAACTTCCTCTTTTTGAGAGGTTTTTTTTAGGTGGAAGGATGACGGTGAGAGGCTATGAGCAGGATACCCTCGGTCCTGAAGGATCAGACGGAAACCCAACCGGTGGGAATGCTTTCCTTATGG
>JAGUWT010000223.1 GCA_020062205.1 Thermodesulfovibrionales bacterium | reverse complement strand
CTTGCATATGTGCATTTATTAATCTCCTTCCCACTCTTTCGCACAGCCAAGCATTCCGAGGGAGATTATCAGCCCAAGAATTAACATCCAACAAAGTGTCCGTTTCATAACTCCCTACCCCTTTTTTAAAATCCTAATCTTCTGCCATAGCGTTCAAACATATTTTGCAAAATCTTATCGTATTCTATTACAGATATTATATAATTGTATAATCTTTTGTATTCAGACTTTAACCCAGGGCAACTTTCCCAGACTTCACGACCCTTTATAATCCTTTGTATCTTACCATTCAAAACATCTACACCTGCCCAATCTTTAAGGACCTTTGGGCTAAATAGCACCCAGGCAAAAAATCCTTCCCGATATCTTCTTTCCTGATCCGAAAGGGTATCCCATATTCTATCAATATAATCATGATCAATCCATGCCATTTGCTCCTCAGCTTTGTCTGCTTTTTCTTCATTTCCTAAAATATCCTTTATCCAAGAAGGAAAGGGCTCACAGAAATTCCAAAGTCTTCCATAAGATTGGTACCAGTCATGGTTTACAATCCTATGCCTTGAACCCAAAAATTCGTGAGGTTTATCTTTTTCCTTGTGGAGATTAAAATAAGGTCTTCCATAAGCGATTAAATCTATTACTGTATGGGCCCACGCATCCGCCATTTCATGAAACCCTTCTTCGGTTAATCTGATTTTATCTAACGGTCAAAGTTCTTTCTGCTGCTATAGTTTCAGAAAGAAGCCGGTTGAACGGTGCCGCTACACCTCCTTTAATGGAGTTTCAATAAAGCGATTCCCTATCTTTTCCTAAATTATAATCAAAGGGAGGCTTATAGTAAACTATTGTTTACTAAAGCTATGGGATTGGCTGAGCCTTAATAAGGTTTGCCTGTGTTGCAAGGCGAAGGCCAAGACTTTGCATAGGGATAACCATTTCTGTGATGACGAAACCGGCTTCACTAAGTTACTCCCTTTCATCCTTCACCTTTTTCTAACTCTGCTATTGCTTCAATTGCGCTTAGCCTTCGAAAGGGCAAATTTTTAAGCTCCTCCAGAAAGTGTCGGTTCTCTGTAATAAGCACCTTGACCTCTAACTCTTCCAAATGGGTTGCTAATGCTGCATCGCCAAGCTTACAGCCAAGACTTTTATATTTGGAGATAGTCTCCATTTTGGCTTTCTCCCAATGAATTAGGACTCGCTTTGAGTACTTTTTCAATAATCGGAAAAGAGCCCTCAATTCGCTCTCCGTAAGATTAGCTTGCAATTCATATAAAACCTGGCGCGGGAGAATCACTTGCAATTGACCTAATCGCTCTAAAAGGAGGGTACAGGCTGGAAGCTCCGGATGATGTCGTAATCCAAATATCCAAACATTGGTGTCCAGAACAACTCTTTCATCCCGGATAGTCATGAGCAGCGACCTCTTCACGGACCCGTTTTAACTCAGCCAAAATCTCCTCAACCGTGCGGTCTAATTCTCCTTGCCTCCGCAATCTTTCTCGATATTGCTCTGAAAGAGCATATAGACCCCGACGGAAGTTTAACTCGGCCATACGTTCCAAAAGAGCTTGCTGCTCATGCTCCTCCAATGCTGAAATCTCAGCAGCTAATTTTTCCACTTTTGAAGTCATACTCACCCTCCTCTCATAAAAAACTTCAAATCCCTTACTTCTTATGAACTCTACAACCGCTCTTTCAATATTTTCATCAGCGAGAAAACGCACTATCCTGTAGCCTGTAAAATACTTAATTCTTCTGTACTCAAGGCTTCTGCGGCATAGGATAGAGCAACATATATGTCTTCACGGGTTAATCTGGGGTAATCCGCAAGTATTTCCTCTATTGATATGCCTTGTGATAGTTTCCTCAATATTATTTCTACCGTTATCCTTGTCCCTTTTATAACAGGCTTCCCCATCATAATGTCAGGGTTTATCTCTATCCTTTCAAGAAGTTCTTTCATCCCTCCCTCCATTTTTTTAAAGAAGTTCAAGAGTTAATGAGTTCTTGAGTTGTGAGTTAAGAGTTCATAAGATGCTCTAACATATATAAATCTAAATCCTATGCTGCTACAATCTCCATATCTGTAATCTGAGGTTTGGGTGTCTTCATCTTAATAACGAACGAAGGAACTCCCCTTTTTTTATTTTCTTCCAACACTCTGTAGTTTTCTTCATACAATTCCTTATCATCTTCTGGAAGTATCACAAGAATTGCCTCCTTAGGTATTTTATCAAGAACATCAGGGTTTTCAAAAACGTATTTCATCCACTCAGCATGAAGATCTAAATTTTTCTTAATAATATCATCCTTGGTCATTTCTCCATCTCCTTTTCGAAGCTATCTCTATAATGCTTCCAATTAGCCTTTAAATCAAGTGTTGCAAATGTAAAAGCAAGATTATAAGTTTCAAAATATAATGGTTGTTTTATAGTTTTTCCATTGGGCCTAAGTATGTCTTTATGGGCAAAACCGTGTGAGGTATCATACCTTACTATTGGCTGCCACTTGCCTGATATCATTGCTTCATACTGCACAACAAACTCTAAGATTCCACCTTTTTCTTTCTGTGCATTTACCCTTAACCTGTCTGTTAATTCGGAGGTTAAATATATAAGATATTCTATCTCATGCATTTAATAAGTTCTTTTGTGTTCTCGTCCAAAGATCAATTCCATCTTTGCAGATATTCTTATAAAAAGGACCTTTGTTTCTTTTATACCAATCAAAAGTTTTCTGTTCATAAATCTATAAACCCTTTCATTATAAGGCAATTACATCCTATCCTAACTTCTTAAAAAATTATACATTTTTTATCTTTTTAAGACAATCATTTTACTGTGTGCGATATTTCTAACCCTTTAGAGCCCTGATTCTTGACATTATGCTGTATATTAAGCATACTAAAGACAGGAGGTTGTTATGGAGACAAATGTACATAGAACACAGATTTATCTTACTAAAGAACAGTACCAATATCTACAGCGGCAAGCCGAAAAGAAGAAGGCAAGCATTGCCGAAATCGTACGGGAGCTTATAAATGAGCGCCTTCCGAAGGATAAAGATTATGAGGATAACCCGCTTTTTTCCATAGCTAAAGACGGTTTTTCAATGGGGAAGCCCAGGGGGTCAATAAAACATGATGAATACATTTATGGAAAAAGAAAATGAACAGCGAGAGGGATATATTCGTTGATACGAGCGCTTTCATTGCAATGCGTGTGAAGGATGATATAAACCATAAAAGGGCTTATGATTTTCTCAATACAATAAAAGAGAAAAAGCTTAGGCTACATACTACAAACTTTATATTGGATGAGGTCTATACCTATTTTCCCAGGGTTCACGAAATCGCAATCGAAATGGCAGAGCTTATCATAAACAATCCACTAATAACCCTTCACAGGGTTGGTGTTGAAGACGAGGATAAGGCTCTTAAGATTTTAAAGGATTGTGATGATAAAGATTTTTCATATACTGATGCAACTACATTTGCTGTGATGGAGCGGCTTGGGATGAAAATAATATTTGCCTTTGATGAGCATTTCAAGCAATACGGCCGGTTCACTGTAGTCCCGTATAAGTATAAGAATATGTAATCTCCCCTAACCCCTCTTTAAAAAAGAGGGGGAACCTAAATTATTCAATCAAAACCGTCGGTACGACAGACATACCGATACGGAGGATATGGCCTGGGTCTGTATCCTTATCAAGCATTATCTTTACAGGTATCCTCTGCACTACCTTGACATAGTTACCTGTTGCATTCTCTGGTGGGAAAAGGGAAAATACTGCGCCAGTCCCTGACATAATGCTTTCAACCTTTCCTGTAAATTTCTTACTCGGGAAAGTATCCACTTTGATGGTAACCTTCTGTCCTGTTTTCACCTTTTCGAGCTGGGTTTCCTTGTAGTTTGCAGTTACCCATATATCACCAAGAGAGACAATCGCCATGAGCGGTTGTCCTGCCTGAATCTGGTTTCCGGGTTCAACTGATCTTTTGGTGACGTACCCATCAGATGGTGCATATATTTTTGTATATCCATAATTAAGCTGGGCAGCATTTAACTTAGCCTCTTTCTCTTTTATAGCTGATACCTGGGCTTCCCTTGACATCTCTGCCTGTCTTACAATTGCCTTTTGTGTTTCAATTGTTTTCGCTGCCTGTTTAAGCTGTTCCCTTATAACCTTTACCTGTGCAAGCGCTACTGTATAAGCAGTCATTGTTTTTTCATATCGCTCCTTAGAAATAACCTCTGTTTTATAGAGGTCCTCTGCCCTTTTGTAATCCTTTTCTGCCTGGTTGAGATTAGCCTCCTGGAGTTCAAGATTAGCCCTTGCAACATCTATAGCTGCATACAGCTCTGAGAGTTGACTTTTTGATACCTCAATCCGGGCTTCGATCTCTGAGAGTTTTCCTTTTTCGGCATTTACTCCTGACAATGCCTCGTTTACCTTTACTTCATAATCAGCAGGGTCTATTTCTAAAAGAACTCCTCCCTTTTTAACAGGTTGATTGTCCCTTACATACAGAACCTTTACTGTCCCTGTCACCTTTGACGCAATCGTATGTATATGGCCATCAATAAAGGCATCATCTGTTGTGATATGAGTCTTTTTATGCTGTGTATACAGATAGCCGGATATGCCACCTATTATTGCAATAATTGCAAAAATCAGGATTGCAATCTTCTTTTTTTTCTTGTTTGCTGGAGGCGGTACTTTTATTTCTTCCATTTTGTTCTCCATCAAGATTCTAACGCTTTTTCATAACCTTTTCCTGCAGATCATCAAACAAATCATAGACCACTGGAACAACTACAAGTGTTAAAAAAAGTGATGAAAGAAGTCCTCCGATTGTTGCAATTGCCATAGGTGCCCGGGTCTCAGCACCTTCTCCAATGCCAATTGCAATAGGCATCATGCCAAAGACTATGGCAAAGGTTGTCATGAGTATCGGTCTTAACCTTATTGGTCCTGCAGTAAGGATTGCCTCTTTCCTATCCATTCCTCTTGACCTTAAGGTATTTGTGTAATCCACAAGAAGTATCGCATTTTTTTTGACAAGTCCCATAAGAAGGATAAGACCTATAAAGCTCATGAGGTTCAGGGTCTTCCCTGTTATTAAAAGAGCAGCAAATGCGCCAATAAATGATAGGGGCAACGATATAAGAACAGTCACAGGATGGATAAAGCTCTCAAACTGAGAAGCAAGGATCATGTATGCCATAACAACACCAAGTATAATGGCAAACATCAGGTAATAAAAAGACTCGCCCATTACATCGGCCATACCTTTATAAAGACCGGAATAGCCGGGTGGTAAAATCTTTGCTGCTATCGAATCAAGTTCTTCCTTTGCCTGCCCCAGGGGCTTCCCTTCGAGGTTTGCAAACACTGTGACTGCCCTCTGTCTGTCAACCCTATTTATAATGCTCGGGCCTCCTGCCTCCTGTATTCTGACAATATTCGATAGCTCCACAAGCCTGCCGTCTTTAGCTCTTACATAAAGCCTGCCAATGTCCTGTGGATTAGATCTGTCCTCAGGAGTTAGTCTTGCCCTTACATCATATCTTCTTCCCTTTGTCTCATCCTTAAATTTGGTAACATCCACTTCTCCTCCAATGAGGAAGTTTGCTGCTTCAGCTACCGTAGCAACATCAACCCCTAAATCTGCTGCCTTATCCCTGTCTATATAGACCCTTATTTCCGGCTTTCCTGTTTCTAAAGAGGTGTCAACATCAACTATGCCCGGGAGT
>JAGUWT010000159.1 GCA_020062205.1 Thermodesulfovibrionales bacterium | reverse complement strand
AGGGTGTTTGAAACAATGCCAGAGACATTACCCTCTCTTATTAAACGGGATTTTGCATCAAACAGTATGTCAGAAGGTGAAAGCTTCTGTGGACATACAAAAGAACATGCTCCACAGTTTGTGCAGAAAAATGCATTTTGAGGATTTTCAGAGATGATTTCATCAGGTGTGCCGTAGGTATCTAAAAATGCACAGACCTTTTTGCATTTACCACATGACTTGCAGGTTTCTAAAAATTCATTATTATTTAATAACGGTTTCATGCTCAACAAGTGTTCTTAAAGTCTTTCCTGTGCGGAAGAATCTTGAAGGTCCTGAAAGGACATTCCATTCCGCCTCTTTGAATATTTCCCTGCATTGATGAACGCTCATACCTCGCTTCCCTTCTGTTTCTTCTTCTATGTCCCTTGGGTTTGAACCTGTCTCAGCCCATATTACGTTAGCTCCTGCAGCAACACCAACAACATTCGGCTCGTGTGTGCAATTTCCAGGGATTTCATATCCTGTAGCTAATCTTATCACAGCCAAAATATGTGCCATCCTCGCTTTGCTCACTGTGCCATATCTTGCCATCTCTGTGTTGGGAATAGGGATTCTTCTCATGGCACCACTGAATACCGGTTTTACCTCCCTTGTAATAATCGTCTTTTCAACAAGCTCATCAATAGTATGTTCCGGGCCTACAGGCTCAACACAGGTGCCGAGAATTAAATCTGCTTCTTGTGCATATCTAAAAGTCTTGAGCCTTGTTTCAGGGGGGATTGTGGTGTCCTTACCCTCACCTAACCTTAACGCATGATATACACCTGCAAAGCCTGTGTTTTTCAACTGTACAGCCTGTTTTTCAGAAAAGTCGTCAATGTTTGCTATAAGGACAGTATCTGGGTTTAATGATCTTCTGACCTCCTGTGCTATTTCGATAAATTTCTCAAAAGGATACCTCGCAGTTGTCATAAGGTATATTGCATTAGCTCCGTCAGATTCAAAATCAAGAGCGCGGGCAACAATCTCCTCAACCGGTAATTCAACATTCTCACTGAAAACCCCATTACAGGATGCAAAAGAACAAAAACGGCAATTGCGTGGGCATCGTGCAATGTCAAGTCCGACCTGGGCATGTACTTCAGCGAAGCTATCAGATGCCTTTTCACAAAGCTGCCTTGAGGCTGATTGGATTAATGCTGAATCATAAGAGAATAGGGGAACTTCAAATAACAAGGCTATCTCATCTGCTGTGAGTTTATTGCCTGATAATGCCTTTTCAATTATATATCTGATCATGGTAACCTCATATTTATTTATAGAGCTTTATAAGCTGAAAAGGTTTAACACCCAGTACAAAGAGCAATGCTATAAAGACGTTTCTTAAGCTCACAAGAATCGGTGAAAAGAGAAATCCTTTCTGGATACTTCTTGAAGAGGCTTTTACACTGTATGGCAAATATATTAATTTACCTAATCGTTTTAGTCTGATTGACATGTCTATATCCTCAAGAAATGGATATTCCCGGAATCCACCGATTTTTTCAAAAATATCTTTTCTTATAAACATCGCCTGGTCACCATACGGTAGTGAAAATAATCGTGCTCTTATATTTGCAAAAAGCTCCACAAGCCTTGTTGCAAAAGAACTGTCATCAAATCTCAACCGGAAAAAACCGCCTACATAATCATGCATAACTTTCTTAGATATATCTTCGTCATTAATTAATGGTAATCGTGAATCTGCATGGAGGAAAAGCAAGGTATCACCTTTTGCGAGAGAGGCACCTCTGTTCATCTGGATACCCCTGCCTTTCTGAGATTGGATTACAGTAGCTCCTGAATTAATAACAATCTCCTTAGTCCTGTCTGTACTTCCTCCATCAACCACTATAATCTCCAAGGGGTTAAATCTCTGAGCAGACTCTATACAGACTTTGATATTGCTTTCTTCATTCAATGCGGGGATTATTATAGAGATATTGTTATTTTCCACTTGATACTCTATATATAAGGATGACTGGTTTCCCATCGAGAGGAAGAACATTTGCATTTCCCTTAAAGCGTGAGTTCGGATTAAGGAACCGTTTTATCGAGCCTGTCTGCGGATAATTTGCGTTGCTTGATATTGATATCCAGCAGCTCTCCAGGCAGGTGATGCACCCTGTCTTCTGTTCTTCCGAAGCCTTCCTGTTTCCCCCAAACTTTATATGAAAACCCTTTCCTTTTTTATCAATAAATATCTCATTGAGTGAGAGTTCTTTCCCTAATCCAGGCCATGTTGCTGTTACCTCTAAGGTATCTCCTTCCACATATTTGCCAATTGTATCCTTATTTAGATTGTTACCAGGCTTGGCACCTATCTTAATCAGGGCATTATGAAAATCTAGCTGGTTTGCGTATGCCCTCAGAATGGCCCTATCCTGGAACCTTCCGTCTTTAAAAACAACCCCCCAGTGGACATTAGACTGATGGACATTCATTTCGTGCACTTCTGTGTAAATAAGCACCTTCTTATTTTTTTCATCTATAATTAAGGGGTTCTCTCTCGTAGGAAAATCCTTTATTCCCTGTTTGTCAGCCTTCGACACCGCAAAAACATTTATCCCTATAGAGCTTATTCCTGATAACACAAGGCCAGCACCCATAGCCTTTAAAAAATTAGCCCTTGTCAAACCTTTAGAATCTCTCTTGTCTTTCATGACTAAGCCTCCCTCTCGTTTAGAAAATGACTGATTAGCCGATCCACACGGTCTTTTGGAAATCCTTTAATCCTTCCACAATGTGATTTGTTGTGCCCCTGTAACCAACTTTTAACTCAGATTCAAGGTTAAAATATTTCAGGCATGTGCCGCAGGTAAATATCTCTACACCCATCTGCTCGAATTCTTTCAGGATTTGAATCATTTCTTCATTTAGCGTAGTAAGCCTAACGCCAGTATTGAGAAAGAAAATAGTATGAGGTATTTCTTTTGTCACCTTCATGGTTTCAAAGATTCCCTTTATCAGTATCCTCCCCAGTTCTTCATCCTTTCCAATTGCATCAGTGCCAACTATAATCAGAAGGTCTTTTTCTAGTTCTTTTAGTTTGTCTCCCTTGGCAGGGACTTCACAGACATACCCCTTAACTATTTTGATCCGCCAATGATTATCTTCGCTATGTGTCTCCGAGTAAAAACTGTTTTTAGTTGAGAATCGTTTAAGATTTATTGCAGATGCCTCATTATCAACGAGTATTTCGACTGTACCTTCATTTATTTTGGAAAGGGCTTCTTCTGCCATCATAACTGGCTTTGGACAGCCAAGTCCTCTCGCATCAATAAGCATATATAAAAATAACCCTCGTGTATAAGAGATTTCCAATAGTTAATTTTGATGTATGAAGATAAATTGATAGATATTATCTATATGAATTATAAAATTTGGCTTTATTCAAAGAATTCCTCGATGCTTTGCATCGGGGTTAATATTATCCCTACTCTGTCATTCCCGCTTGTCGGGAATCCTTTTGGAGTAAATGCATTATACACAACAATACAGTAAAGCAAAGAAAGATTCTGGACAAGCCAGAATGACATATTTGATACCTCGCAGCTTTGCTGCGGGGTAGTTTATTTTTAGAGGATTCTTAAATAAGCTATTTTCGTATGTTATTTAAAGAGCCTCTCTCTGTACAGGTGAGTAATTTCCGTGTTGAAGTTCTCTGATAAAATCGTCGAGGCAATAGATATTTTTTTCAAATTGAGTGACTATCTGACCAACTTCACCAAGGGTATGGGCATCACTGCCTCCAACTTCTTTTACATTATTACCCTGTTTTTTAAGCCAGTCCTTGCATAATTCATTCTCAAAATGGTTATTTCGGCCATTCAATACCTCTATGATTTTACAGGACTGCAGAATGTGTAAATCTGCCGGTCTTTCTCTCCGGAATGGATGTGCAGGGATGATCACTGCACCTTCTTTTTCGACCCATTTAAAAAGATCTTCTGCACCCATTCTT
This sequence comes from Thermodesulfovibrionales bacterium, assembly GCA_020062205.1. Taxonomy (GTDB): domain Bacteria; phylum Nitrospirota; class Thermodesulfovibrionia; order Thermodesulfovibrionales; family SM23-35; genus VGWY01. Next base: position 4,113 of record JAGUWT010000159.1, on the reverse strand, counting down.
TTTGGGATAGATTCAACAGGGCCGAATATTAGGAAATCCCCTTTTGTAGTTGTGTACTCAATTCCTACAATAACACAGATTCCTGAGCTGTCAACTCCATTTTCTATGATAGACTTTGCAGCTATGGTGTCATGGTCAGTTATACAGATACCGTCCATGCCTGTTTGTTTAGCCTTTTCCAGAAGTTTTGGGATCTTGATGATACTGCAAGGGGAAAATCTGGTATGTATATGCATATCTACCAGCATAAATTAATATTATTCCTTGACCTTCTCTATTGTCAAATAGAGAAAATCGATGAAAAAAGCCTGATATATAGACAATATTGATTAGTATAACTGGTATATGCTGTGGTATAAAAATATATGCGATGCATTTTAATAATTCTGGATGGCATTGGAGACAGAGGCCATACTTGTTTTGAAGGGAAGACACCTCTTCAAATGGCATACACTCCGAATCTCGATTATCTGTCATCTGTTGGAATGAATGGCTTATATCACAGCCTGATGCAGGGTATCCCGATGTCAAGCGAGACAGCCCACTTTTTAATCTTTGGTTATGAAATGGAAGAATTTCCAGGAAGAGGTTACATTGAGGCAATAGGGAATGGTATACCTGTTCAGGAAAGGGAAGTTGCTGTCTTATGCCATATATGCTGTGTTGAGCATAAGAATGACAATCTCATTCTTACATGGGGCCGTCCTGAGATTGCATATGAGGAGGCTAAGGAACTTAAGAGAGCGATAGAATCTTTTGAAACAAATAAAATCAAGATTCATTTGATACCTGCCAATGGCATTGACGGATTCCTTATATTGAGCGGAGAGGTAACAGATACCATAACTGATTCAGATCCAATCTATGAAGGTAAGGCAGTAATGGAGATTATGCCCACAGGACAAAAGAAGATTCCATCGTCTTCCAGAAAGACTTCAGCTATTTTAAATAAATATCTTATTTGGTGCTATCAAACACTTTCTAACCATCAGATAAACCAGAACCGGTTAGCAAGTAATTTTCCACCTGTTAATACCCTTGTTACCCAGAGGGCAGGCAAAAGAAAAAACTTGACGCCTTTCAATGAAAAGTGGGGACTAAGGGGCTTATCCATCTCTTCAGGTGCAATTTACTGGGGACTGTGCAACGAGTTGGGCATGGATGTTACAAAAGTTAAAGATACAGACAATATTGAGGAAGATCTGAAATACCGCCTTCGACTTGCAAAAGATGCACATGATTATGACTTTATCCATGTTCACACAAAGATGCCGGATGAGGCAGGACATACAAAAAACCCGTGGTATAAGAAAGAAGTGATTGAGGCTGTCGACCGTGCAATGTCTGTGGCGGTGGATGAGCTCATAACGGACAGGGAAGCCTTACTCGTTATTACAGCCGACCATTCCACGGCGAGTTCAGGAACCATGATACATACCGGTGAGACGGTGCCCCTCACCATGGTTGGTAAATATGTGAGAAAGGACAGCATTCATGCATTTGATGAAATAAGTTGTGCCACCGGAGGGCTTGGAATGGTAAGGGGTAAGGAATTAATGCACCTCATCCTCAATTTTCTCGACAGGGCAAAGATGCAGGGGCTTATGGATACGCCAGTCGACCAGCCTTATTATCCTGGGAAGTATAAGCCATTGAGATTATGAAAAGTATTGATAACAAGTTTCTCAAAATTTTAGCCAATAGGCCTGATCTAATCTCTAACTTCCCAAAATGGATGCTTTCGAAGGCAACTGTTAATGAAATCAGGAAGACTGAAAATGTTGCAATAGCAGAGATAGCCGGAAGGGATAGCGTTGCATCTGTAATTCGTGCAAGTGAAATGCGTCCGATTAAGGCAATCATTCCCACAATAGCATATACCGGTACAGAACATGGGACCTGGATGGAGCCTTTTGAAAAGATTGAGATATTGAAATACAAATTGCAGTTAAACAATATTAAGGTATATGAACCTGTTGTATTAGGTTCACCAAAGTTCTGGTGGACCCTTTGCGGGAGATATGTTGCCCATTTTTTCAAAGCATATGGATTTTACTCTCATTGTGTTGGATGCCATCTTTATTTTCACGCAATAAGAATACCCATTGCCAGAAAATTAAACTGTAATCTTGTCATTGGCGGTGAAAGGGAATCACATGATGGAAGGATTAAGATTAATCAGACAGGATTTGCCCTAAATACCTATATATCCTTTTTGAAAAAATTTGATATTGAACTCTTTTTGCCCCTGAGAGATGTAAAATCAGGTAAAGAAGTTGAATCAGTAATAGGTTTTGTATGGGATGAGGGTGAGCAGCAGCTTGAATGTGTCTTAAGTAAAAACTATCAGTCAATCGATGGCAGTGTTTTATTTTCTGAAGATGCCATAAAGAGATACTTCGATGAATTTGCTTTGAAAAAGGCAGAAGAGTTTATAAACAGACAGATAACAAAACACAATTCTTAGCGAATCTGAATTGTCCCTATTGGCTCGCTCAATACCTCTCCTATAATATTTGCTGCTGGTGTCTTTTTCTCTAATAGTCTTTCAACGAGGAGATTAACTCGTTCTTCTGGTACAGATATCAAAAGGCCACCGGATGTCTGTGCATCTGCTAACAGATCTATCAGGAGTGGATCTATATGAGACGCTACATCTAAATGACGGGAACAGAACTTCTGGTTGTAATGGCTTCCTGCTGGGATCATACCCATTGAGGCAAAGTTCATAGCCTCAGGGATGACTGGTACCTTATCAGCATAAATTTTCAAACCGACCTTGCTTGCCTTGGCCATTTCAAGTGCATGCCCCATAAGACCAAAGCCTGTAATGTCAGTGCAGGCGCTCACTCCAGCCTCAATCATAGCCTCAGCCGCTTCCCTGTTTAGGGTAGCCATCAATTCAGTCAGACCTTTTGTTTCATTTTCGTTCAGTTTACCAGCTTTCAGGGCTGTTGCAAGGATTCCTGTACCCAGAGGCTTGGTCAAAACCAATAAGTCTCCTGATTTGGCGCCTGTATTTGTCAAAAAACGCTCAGGATGGACAATACCTGTTACAGAAAGCCCATATTTTATTTCTGTATCTTCTACACTGTGTCCTCCGACCATAACAGCCCCTGCCTTATGAATAATCTCCAATCCGCCTTCAAGAATCGAACGAAGAATTTTTTTATCCATATCTTTCACAGGGAAGCAGACGATATTCATGGCAGTGAGAGGTTTTCCACCCATTGCATAAACATCGCTGAAGGAGTTGGCAGCGGCAATCCGGCCAAAGTCATACGGATCATTCACGATCGGTGTAAAAAAATCGAGTGTCTGCACAAGTGCTATTTCAGGTGTAATACGATATACAGCAGCATCTGCCCAGTTCTCACTTCCAACCAGAAGATTCGGGTCACTCTCGAGCTGTAAATTACTGAGTACTTCCTCCAAGTCCCCCGGACTTATCTTTGAGGCTCACCCAGCAGCACGGACTTTTTCAGCTAATTTTGGTATAGAATTATCTTTAATATTCATTCCCGAGAATATTTCCTAAATCAAACAGAGCCCTATTACTAAGGAGTTCATAAGTAATACCACATTAGCTGTCATTCCAGCTTGTCTGGAATCCTTCCGACTTGTTCGGAATCGTAAAGAAAGATGCTGGACAAGCCAGCATGACAAAATAGCTATAGGCATATGATCTTACTTATGGTCTTATTAGTAACTTACTTGAGAGTACCGAGTTCTGTCATTCCTGCGTAAGCAGGAATCCAGAAGTTATTGATTTTACTAGATTCCCGCCTTCGCGGGAATGACAACTTAGATGTAATGAATTGTTCTTTAAAATCAATAAGTTAAAAGAGAATTCGGTACTCATGAGTAACTTACTTCAAATCTATTAATTGTAACATAATATATAGATATTATCTATTAGACATATAACTGAAGTCTATGTATTATTTTAATGAGGGGTAAGGGGTTGGTGCCCCACCTGGTCTGCAAAACCAGAGAATGCTCTGTACAAGAAGTATTGTGGGTTCGATTCCCACTACCCCTCTCCATTTGCCAATAGCATAATATATTTTTTCAAAAAGAGACAACTCAACTTAAAATGCTAAATATAATCCT
>JAGUWT010000186.1 GCA_020062205.1 Thermodesulfovibrionales bacterium | reverse complement strand
TTGGATACTAATACCTGTATTTACATCATCAAGAAGAAACCACCTGCCGTGTTAGAGCATTTCAGGGCTCATGCTGTTGGGGATATAGGCATTTCATCGATAACTCTTGCTGAACTCAGGTATGGTGTTGCAAAAAGTCAGCACGTCAAGCAAAACCAGGAGGCGCTTGAGGCATTTATCCTTCCCCTCGAAATCGTCGATTTTGATGAAAAGGCTGCCCAAGCCTATGGTACGGTACGGGCGACACTCGAAAAAGCAGGCAATCCAATCGGCTCAATGGATATACTGATCGGCGCTCATGCACTTAGCCTGGGTGTAACCCTTGTGTCCAATAACGTAAAGGAATTCCGGCAGATAAAACATTTAAAGGTTGTCGACTGGACTGCCTGACTGTAGCGGTAGAAAAGGGGATTATCCATGGGTTGGAACTACAGGGTAATTGAGAATGACGGACTTATATTTAAGGAATTGGTGGCGGTGCAGGGATTTGAACCCCGGACACTGCGGATATGAGCCGCATGCTCTAACCAACTGAGCTACACCGCCATAGAACGATAGTTATGAGTAAACAGTGAATAGTTAAGAATTTTAAATATAATTTTTGCAAAACCAATACTAACATAGTGTTGTCATTCCTGCGAAAGCAGGAATCCAGATATGAATAAGGAACTGGATTCCGTGTCAAGCACGGAATGACGATTAAATAGCATCTGCGAAAGTTGAATTTCTAAATTATATCAGAAAAAAAATTTCACTAAAAGAGGTAAAAGCGACGGCTCCTTATGCTGATCAATACCCCTATTGATAAGAGATTTGAAAGGAGTGCGGTTCCCCCATAACTCATGAAAGGGAGCGGTATCCCCACGACTGGTGCCATCCCCAGCGTCATACCGATATTCACAAAGAGATAGATAGAAAACATAATGGTAATCCCAAGTGCGAGCAGTCTTCCGAAGTCATCCCGTGCCTTCCTTGCTGTATCGAGACCTCTGAGTATTAAGAAGAGATAGAGAAATAACAGTATGAAGCTTCCAAGGAATCCCCATTCTTCAGCAAATACTGCGAATATAAAGTCGGTGTGTTTTTCAGGGAGAAACCTGAAAGGCCCCTGTGTGCCTTTCATATATCCTTTTCCGATCAATCCTCCAGAGCCTGCTGTAATCTTGGATTGGTTTATATGATAGCCTATTCCGCTCGGATCAGCCTTTGGTTCTATGAATGCAACAATCCTGTTCTTCTGGTAATCTCTGAGTCCTTCCCAGAATATATTGCCCAGGAAGGGTAAGGATATTAAACTGATGATCACAAAGAGTATCGCAACCTTTTTATAAAGTCCCTTTGCAAGTATTAAAGAGGCAAAGATTATCATGATGATTAAAGCTGTTCCTAAGTCAGGCTGTTTTATGAGAAGAACGAACGGGGGAAGAACAATCAAGAAAAACACCCGGAACAGAGAGGTTGTCCTGAGAGGGCCATTGATTATACTGAGCTGTTGTGAAAGCATGATAATGTATATAAGCTTAAAGAATTCTGATGGTTGGAAAGAGAGAGGGCCGAGGCTTAACCATCTCTGGGCTCCCATCCCGATCTTCCCTGCAATGTATACCGCTATCAAAGTAAGAATCCCCAGAATATAAAGAGGGAGACAAAATCGACTCAACCAGACGTAGTCAAAACTAACAATAAACAATAATGCAATAACTCCGAGGATGAGCCATGTGCCCTGTTTTATATAAAAAGGTGAATGTTCACCTTCTGTAAGCGGTCTTGTTGCACTGAATATCGTAACAATCCCGATAACGGCGATAACAATCACTATGAAAAGCGTTACCCAATCAAAACTTTCAATCGTCCTGCGGTCTATGCGTAACATTCTGAATTCCCAATTTTGAATCTTGCCCTGAACGTGATGCAGGGTTGAGTTTTGAATTTATTAAATATTCCTCAATCGCTATCTTTGCAATCGGGGCTGCTGCACCTCCTCCGTGTCCACCATGTTCAACAAATACTACAAGTGCTATCTCTGGTTTTTCAACCGGGGCAAAGGCAACAAACCATGCATGATCCCTGAACCGCTCAGCAAGATAGCGAGAGGCATCCTGTGATATAACCTGAGCTGTTCCTGTTTTGCCACCGATGCTTGTCAACGGTGAATGAGCAGCCCATCCTGTTCCCCCAGGCTCATTCACAACACCAGAGAGTCCTTTTTTAACAATTTCGAGAGTCTCTGGTTTTATCTTTATATTCCCGGCAATTGCTGGTTTTGAATCCTTTACCAATGATGGCGTGTATATGTTTCCTCCAGTTGCTATTGCACTTGTCAGGACAGCCATCTGAACAGGAGTTGCAGCAACATATCCCTGACCTATCGAGGCATTAAAGGTTTCGCCAAGGAACCACGGGAGTTTTTTATTGTCCTGTTTCCATTTCGTATTTGGTATTAATCCCCTGCGTTCCTTTCCAAGTCCAATACCTGTCTCCTTTCCTAAACCGAGGCTTGTGGCATAATGATAAATTCTGTCAATACCAAGCCGTCTCCCGACTTCATAAAAATATACATCACATGATTCCACGATCGCCCTGTGCAGCGAAACCACACCGTGCCCGTGTTTACGCCAGCATCCAAATTGCCATTTGCCATAGGTTATTCCACCCCTGCAGTCTACCTTTGTCTCAGGAGTAATAACGCCTTCTTCAAGACCTGCTATTGCAGTAACAATCTTGAACGTCGAGCCAGGTGGATACTGGCTTTGCAATGCCCGGTTCAACATAGGATTTTTTTTATTACGCGCAAGGGCTATCCAATCATCAGAGCTTATTCCCCTTGTGAATAAATTGGGGTCAAAGGAGGGCTTACTGACCATGCCAAGAATCTCGCCAGTAGCAGGTTTTATTGCAACAAGTGCACCTGCCCTGTCTCCGAATGCCTTTTCAGCCTTTTTCTGGAGATTAATGTCTATGCTGAGCTGGATATCCTCCCCCTTTATCGGAGGTTTTTCCTGTAACATTCTTAACTCCCTGCCAAGTGCATCGACCTCAATGATCCTCTTACCGGGAACACCTCTCAGTGATTTGTCAAAGAGCTTTTCAACACCCCACTGTCCAATGAATGCATCAGGCGGTATATCTTCAAATGCAGGATCTTTTGATTGGGATGGACTCAGTTTTCCAAGATAACCGATAAGATGTGATCCAGTATCTCCATATATATAGTCCCTGCTGATATCTGTTTCAATAATAAGGCCTGGAAAGTCGGATTTCCTCGATTCAATATGTGCTACTTCCTGAAAAAGTATGCCCTGTTTCAGTTTGATGGGGACAAAAGGACTCAGACTTTTCTTATGTAACTTATCAAGTATTTCCTCAGCCGGCATTTTAACAACTTTTGCAAGCATTTCAACCTTACCCTGATCGAATTCACCGGGGATTATCGATGCACAATAATATGAGGAATTTTTAACGAGTGGGATACCGTTTCTGTCGAATAGAATTCCCCGTGGTGCTGGAATTGCCATTATCCTGAGCCTGTTTGCTTCAGAGAGTTTTTTGTATTTACTACCTTCTAATATCTGAAGCTGCCAGAGTCTCATGATAAGCAACAGGAAAACTGCAATCACAACATAGGATATAATTATGATCTTTTCAGATTCGCTTTTCACTTTTGCCTGAAAAATTCAAGCTTTCTTGAAAATCGCCCTTTCGTCAAGGGTGACTGAGAGGGATTTGATGTTTCCTTCGGCCTGATAAATATTCCTAAGGGGGCATTTATCATTAACTGAACTATGATGATAAAAGCTGCTCCTGAAATGCTCACGGGCAACCGTTCAAAAATACTCCGTGAGACCAAAACAACCGTGCTGTCTATCAATGTCAGGGTTGATATTCCAATAATACCTAAAAGAGTAGTCCATCGGAAAAAACTGCCAGACATAAAAGAAGAAAAAAACCCCACAAGGCCTTTGCTGAGGAGATTGGGCCCGAGGAATGCACACGAAAGGCTGTCTTCGATCACACCAATCAGCGAGCCAATAAACATTCCACTGACCTCTCCCTTTCGTATGCCTGCATAGTATGCTAAAACAACGGTGAAATTCGGGGCGACATCAAGGAATGAAACCCTCCCTTGTAAGATGAATACGAAAAAGGTTACACCTACCCAACAAAGGATGTATATCATCTTTTTATTATTGCTACTTCTTCGGTCTTTGTGTTGTCTTCAAAGGGGGTTACTTCAATATACTGAAAAATCCCGGTACCTTTTTTTTCGACTATTGAGACATAACCAACAGGAATCCCTGATGGGAAAAGCGAGTCAAGTCCAGATGTTATGAGAATATCACCTTTCTTTACTTCTTCTTCATACGGGATGTATTTTAACTGGCATTTCCTGAAGCCCGTGCCTGAAATTATGCCCTCTTCCCTGCTTTCCTGAAACCTTACCGCTGCGGAGAAATTTATGTCGGTCAGGAGAAGGAGGTGCGAGTATGAACTTGATGCCTCAGAAATTTTCCCAACGAGACCCCTTTGAGTGATAGCTGTCATATCTTTCATAATGCCGCTGGAAAGCCCTTTATCGAGAATAAGGGTATTTGACCATATATCTGCTCCTCTCGCGATCACACGTGCTGCGGTAACATATCTGTATTCCTTTTCCTTCAGTGAAAGGAGTCCTCTGAGTCTCTTATTTTCAAAGAAAACCTCATGCATGCGCTGTTGCTCTCTCATCAATTTATCGATCTCTGCCTTTAATCGCACGTTTTCCTCTTCCCTGATCAGCATTCTTTTCAAGGGAGAAGTAAAAGAGTCTGTTATGGAATTTACGATAGCATGAACCCCGTTCAGTACATTGCTGAAAAATTGAAAAGGCCTGAGGTGCTCTCTATTGTTCTGATACGTCATCAAGCCAATGGATAGGATGAGAATAAAGAGAAAGAGCAGGAGCCTTTTTTTGGGCATTCCTAATTGATTGCTATTCTTCTCAGCAGGTCTAACTCATCAAGCATCTTACCGACCCCACGGACGACTGCTGTGAGGGGGTCTTCTGCCACAATTACCGGAAGTCCGGTCTCTTTTCTGATAAGTAAGTCAAGGCCTCTGAGAAGGGCACCACCACCGGCAAGGACGATCCCACTGTCTACAATATCTGCAGCGATTTCAGGAGGTGTATTCTCAAGGATGACCTTAATCGTATCAAGGATTATGTTTACAGGTTCACTGATGGCCTCACGGATTTCTGTTTCATAAATGGTTACAGTTTTTGGTATCCCTGAGATAAGGTCTCTTCCTTTAATATCCATTGAGCGCTGATCGTTGTTTCCTGTATCACAGGCAGAACCGATTTCATTTTTTGTCAGCTCAGCTGTTCTTTCACCTATCATGAGATTGTATCTCCGTTTAATGTAAGCCATAATCGCCTCATCCATCTTGTCACCAGCTACTTTTACTGCCTTGCTATACACGACACCGTCTAAGGATATGACCGCAATATCAGTTGTCCCACCTCCGATATCAACAATCATGTTGCCGGACGGCTCGTTTACGGGAAGTCCAACGCCAATCGCGGCTGCCATTGGTTCTGTGATGAGATATACCTCTCTCGCTCCTGATGCCTGAGCAGCATCTTTTACAGCCCTCTGCTCAACCTGTGTGATTCCTGATGGAACTCCTATAATGACGCGTGGTGATACGAAGCTCCTCCTGTTATGGACCTTCTTTATGAAGTATTTGAGCATCTCTTCTGTAGCATCGAAATCAGCAATGACGCCATCCTTTAACGGTCTTATAGCTATTATATCTGCAGGGGTTTTCCCAAGCATTTTTTTTGCTTCTATGCCAACTGCTATGATTTTTTTGTCATCCTTCCTTTGCACAACAACAGACGGCTCATTACATACGATACCTTTCCCTTTCACATAGACGAGGGTATTTGCTGTGCCCAGGTCAATCGCAAGGTCATTTGAAAACCATCCGAGTATGTTATAAAACATTAACCCTCCTATGATAACGAAACATAAAAAGAGTATTTTTCATTGATATATTATTCGGAATAGAGACTACTCTTATCTGTATTCTGCACATAAGCCTGGGGGCTTTCTATGACTATGGTTTTTGCAATCTCATCTCCGATACGCTTCCTCTCATTGCTCCCTAACAAGATAATAAATTCAACAACAGAGACAAGCAGAATAAATATCCATCCAATCCAGGGTATCCTGTATAACAGATATCCAACCCCGAGGGGACTATTCCTGAGTATGGAATCTCTGAATGTGCAAGGCTTATTTGTATCTGCTGAGACGACCCTCAGCCCGATCAGTTTTTTCCCTAAACTCCTCCCCTCAAAGAGGCCATCTCCTATCAAGAGATAGGCAAGCCCTGCAAAAAAACCTGCTTTTGGTACTATCTCTGCTATCGCTGCAATGATGATATAGTCGAGGATTTTAGCGACAGTCCTGAGAAGTAGTCCTGCCTTTTTAAATTCCTCCGACATTTAAAATGTTAACAGAAAGGTCTAAAATTTTTCAAGGGCAGAT
>JAGUWT010000182.1 GCA_020062205.1 Thermodesulfovibrionales bacterium | reverse complement strand
TGTCTTACTATTTCCCTCAATACGGTGAGTCCACCTACTCCAGAGTCAAAAACACCAATCGGTCTATCTTTCTGATTCATATTCACCTGATACAATATCTTTTAAAGGATATGAAAGATAGAGATGGCCTCCAAGCGTATCTACTTCTCTCCCCTCAATGAGGACCTTCACATCCTGTATATCCTGTATATTTGAAATAAGGCTTTCATACAGACCTTTGAGGAGTAAAAATTCTGTAAAAGCATCACCGTGGAAATTCCTCCTGAACTCGTCTGATAAATCAATATAGAATATTCTGTCTCCATCTTTGTATATGCTGAGAAGTCTTGCGTTCTGTGGTATGTTTGATTGCATACCACCAGCAGGTCCCTTAAGGAATTCCTCAACAAGAGTTTCTGCAATTGCTATCTCCTTAGTCCTCCGAGGAAGTCTTCGCTCCTCTATCTGCAGTCGACTATCGACTGGATAATAAATCCTTAAAGAAAAAAGGTTTTCCATCTTTGCTGCTGGCTGCATGGTCTCTTCTGCCCGAGGTGTTTTCTTAAAAAAGACCCTTGAAAAATACAAATATCCGCCCACAGCACTACCAAGCAGAAGGAAGACTAGTAGAATTATGACAGACACCTTCTTGATGCTTATTCCTTTATTGTCCATATGCTGCAAATCCATTCATTATTGCATTGATCAATCTTGTCCTGAATTGCTGGTCATAAACTGCAAAATTGGGAGAGGGGAATTCGATGAAAACAGAAGGTGCACCTGCAGAATGAAGCATGGGGAGGGGCATCCCCCGGTAAATGACATCAATCTTAAACTCTTCTTTCATGGCTTTACCGATGCTGTCTGAAAGTGTCTTGCTTTTTTTGATATATTTTTTCTGTCTTGCTGAAAGACTGTAAAAGTCAACAACCTCATCGGTGCTGGAATCCTTGGTCACTGGAATATAAAAGACAAAATCCTTGGTCATCGAAGAGTGAAGACTGATAAAAACATCAGGTTTTTTCCCGTTCACAAAATTGATTCTATCAATAAGTGACAGGTACTGGTCAGCCTTACGCGTAAGGAAGACCTTGTTGCCTTTTTTTGAAAGGGTTGTACCTAATTCTTTAGCCAGATTCAGGGTGATATCTTTTTCCCGTGTATTCCCAGCGATGATACCAAAGTCATACCCTCCATGACCTGCATCAATGACAAATACCCTGGAGAGAACAGATGCGGCCTGTTTCTCTCCCTTCCGGATATCAAATACAAGTCTGGGAGGAGAAGAAAGCCTGAGAACTTTTATTTCGTCCTGTTCTTTCAGATTTATTACCAATATTCTATCTTCTGGCATTGCCTCAAAAGGTATGTCCTGCTGGGCTGTCAGATTGAACGGGCCTGGAAATTCTATCTTTATCTTTGATGGTGAAGTAACAATCTTTGCTTTATTCATAAACTCTTCATCAGCAGATTCAAGCACGACTCGTATGATTCCCTCCTGTTTACTGAATCTGAGGAAGACGTCTGTCTTTATCTGGGCAAACAGAGAAGCTGTAAGTGTAAAAAACGCTATTATAAAAATTGTATACCTTTTCATATTCATAAACCCAAATAATGCGAATTGAAATAATGCAGATGTTGTGAAAAAATTAATTTTTCGATACCTTAGTGTACCTTCAACTGATGGTTGTTGGTACATTTTCTTGAATATAACCAATAAAGATAATTTCAATAAATTCATCGAGTTAAATAAATTTTTGAACAATGTCTGCATTATTCGGGTAAATGATATTTTTAGACGATACCCTGCTTCAGGATATCATGCAGATGAATGATGCCAATAGGTCTTCCTTCATCATCCGGCACAATAAGGGCTGTTATTGAATAACTCTCCATGATAGATAATGCCTTTGCTGCAAGTTCTTCCTCGGATATTGTTTTTGGGTTTTTTGTCATAACCTTTCCGGCAGTCAATTCAAAGAGCTTACCAGCCCATTTTTCTAAGCCTCTCCTTACATCTCCATCAGTTACTACACCTGACATTCTTCCTTCTTTATCTACAACAATGGCGTGACCGAGCCTCTTGGAGGACATTTCTATGACTGCCTTTGACATCGGTGTGTCAAATGAAACAAGAGGAAGACGATCCCCGGTATGCATGAGGTCTTTCACCTTGATGAAAAACTTCTTACCAATACTCCCTCCTGGATGGAAGAAGGCAAAGTCCTTTTCATTCAGCCCGCGCTTCATGAGGAGCGCTACTGCAAGGGCATCGCCCATTGCCATGGTTGCGGCAGTTGATGCTGTGGGCACAATACCCATTGGACAGGCCTCTTCCTTAACAGATATATCAAGTATTACATCGGATGACTTTGCAAGGGTAGAGTTTGGATTCCCGGTCATAGAGATAAGCTTAATGCTAAACCTTTTTAAAAACGGGATTAACCCTACTAATTCCTCGGTTTCTCCACTGTTTGATATGGCAATGATAACGTCTCTTTCAGTAACCATTCCAAGATCACCATGACTTGCCTCAGCAGGGTGAAGAAAAAAGGCAGGTGTTCCTGTTGATGCCAGGGTTGCAGCTATCTTTTTGCCAACAAGACCTGATTTGCCCATGCCTGTTACCACAACTCTACCCTTGCCGTTATACAACAACTCAACTACCTGTTCAAAATTGCTGTTCAGTTTACCAATCAGGTCGAGTATTGCATCAGCCTCTGTCTTTAAAACATTTTTTGCGATATCCAGGATGCGGTTTTGAGAACCAATGTGTCCTGCACTCTTATCTTTTGCTTTTTTAGGCATGTCCATAGATGTTCAATATCTTTAAGTCCAAATATGATAACAAATTTTGGTTTTTCAAGGATATTACAGCCAATCGCAGGGGGTGAAAGGTCTTTTCATGAATTCATATAGTGCTTTTACCATGTTCAGCATATGCTCTATTTCATCTAACCTGATCATATTCGGACCATCACATAATGCCTTGTCAGGTTCTGGATGGACTTCCATGAATAATCCGTCAACTCCAACTGCCACTGCTGCCCTTGCGAG
>JAGUWT010000142.1 GCA_020062205.1 Thermodesulfovibrionales bacterium | reverse complement strand
GACTGGATTAGGAGCCTGCCCCGTACTTGATACGGGGGTCAAGCCGGATAATGACAACATTCGCATATGATGTGGTTTTACTTATGAACTCCTTAGTATGTTGACAGATTCTTTGTCTGTCATTCTGGCTTGTCCAGAATCTTTCTCAGGTTAAAGAATGATTCCCGACCGATCCCCGACAGGGCGGGGGACAGGAGCGGGAATGACAACAACATAAGGAATTATCTATTGTAAACCCCGAACAAAGCTTCGAGGAATTCTTTAGATTAAACATACCATTAAAATAGTTGCAAGTTTTATGCCAGATTATCAGGGTAACGGGCAAGTTAGGATAAGGTTTTGTACCCTTTCAGGATGATTCCTTTTCTGTTATAATTACATACATGTTTGAATCGCTTATCTTAGGTATTGTACAGGGCCTGACAGAGTTTTTCCCCGTAAGCAGTACCGCCCATCTTATATTGTTCCCCTGGTTCTTCGGCTGGAAAGGCGAGATAGATACCCTGTCTTTCGATGTTGCGCTTCATGCCGGGACATTGTTAGCGCTTCTGATATGTTTCTGGCGGGACTGGATTGAGCTTATTACAAAGAAACAGAGACTCTTTGGATTGCTTGTCCTTGCATCACTCCCTGCCGGCATTGCTGGTTTCCTCCTGAACGACTTTGCAGAAACTGTTCTGAGAAAACCACTCATAATAAGTGTAATGCTAATCATCTTTGGATTGCTGATGCTGATCGCTGAAAAGGCACTCAAAATCAGGGATATAGATAACATAGGATTCAATGATGCGATTGTTATCGGTATTGCACAGGCGGTCGCAATTGTTCCCGGGGTCTCCCGTTCAGGAATTACAATCACTGCAGGGTTATTCATGGGATTTCAGAGAGAAGCATCTGCACGATTTTCATTCCTCCTTTCTACTCCGATTATCGCAGGTGCTACATTATTACACCTGAAAAAGCTCATTGGAGGACACCAAAATCATGACTTCCAACTTTTCTTCACAGGGCTCATCGCCTCATGTATCACAGGATTCATTGCTATCAAGTTTCTTCTCCATTTTCTCAAAAGACATCCCTTGAATGTCTTTGTCTATTATCGATTCCTTTTAGCAGTTGTTATAATAGCAGGCATATGGTTGAAAGGATAAAACGGATAAAAGAGGAAATCATCGGCGTTGTTTCTGTTCTGGGCAGTATTTATCTTTCACTGAGCCTGATTACACATTATGTAAGGGACTCTGTCCTTTTTTTCCGGATCACAGAACCACCTGAACCTGTCCGAAATCTCGGCGGCATAGTAGGAGCACATATTTCAGGCTGGTTGATTATTTTCTTGGGCATTGCTGCATTTATCATCCCCTTTTTCATCATTGCCTTTGGTATAAAACGGCTTATGGGAAAGCAAGGCCACCGTATATACCTTCTCGGGAGTATCCTGTTTATCATATCCACTTCACTCCTCTTATCGCTCTTGTCATTTACCTTTCATATCACAACAGAAAAATATCCCGATGGTATTGGCGGACTCATAGGCAGTGGCATAACTGATATAACAAACCGGCTTCTTTCACTTCCGGGGTCATATATTTTTATGCTTTCTGTGTTTTTATCATCAATTATCCTGATAAGTCCTGTATCGATCACTGCACTTGCACTTAGGAGGAAACAATTAGCACAAGAAAGACGTGAAGAAGAAACAATGGGCGCAGAGGATCAGGGGATACTCATTAGTGAGCTTGAGGCACACAGAGATGAGCAACCTGATCTTATCGTGCAGGATGATATTTCAGAGCAACCACAGGGTATCACCCCTTCTATCGTACAGAGAGAATCAGGTGGGTATGAGCTTCCATCATTCGATTTGCTGAATGCATATGAATCTACCGTCATACGGCCTTCGAAAGATGACCTTTTGACCGGATCGTCACTCATCGAGAAAAAACTCGAAGACTTTGATGTAGAAGGAAAAATTACCCAGGTACATCCAGGCCCTGTTATCACAATGCATGAGTTCGAACCCGCACCAGGTGTGAAGATAAACAAGGTTGTATCCCTTGCTGATGACCTCGCACTTGCACTCAAGGCTCAGGGCGTCAGGGTCTCTCCAATTCCGGGTAAGGCTACAATCGGTATCGAGGTACCGAACCGGCAGAGGGAGACAGTTTTCTTAAAGGAAATCCTGTCGTCCGAGAGTTTTAAAAAGAGTAATTCGAAACTCACCCTCTGTCTCGGCAAGGATATATTCGGGAACCCGATCATAGCGGATTTATCGAAGATGCCCCACCTCCTCGTTGCAGGTGCAACTGGTTCTGGAAAAAGCGTATCAATAAACTCTATGGTCATGAGCATACTCTTTAAAGCAACTCCTTCAGATACAAAGATGTTAATGATAGATCCGAAATTGATCGAGCTCTCAGCCTATGAGGGGATACCCCATCTCCTCTCGCCTGTTATCACGAACCCGAAAGAGGCAGCAGAGTCTTTGAAGAAGATGGCTATAGAGATGGAGCGAAGATACAGGGTGCTTGCCGAAAGGTCGGCACGAAATATTGAAAGTTATAACGGTCAAGTAGGGTTTGAGGACAAATTGCCCTATATTGTCATTATTATTGATGAACTTGCTGACCTGATGTTCACATCAGCAAACGAGGTAGAAGACTCAATAACAAGGCTCGCACAAATGGGGAGGGCATCTGGCATACACCTTATCCTTGCCACACAGAGGCCTTCAGTTGATGTTATTACAGGGATCATAAAGGCCAATTTCTCGGCACGGATAGCCTTCCAGGTTTCTTCAAAGGTTGACTCAAGGACAATACTCGATACCCATGGTGCAGAACAGCTTCTCGGTAAGGGTGATATGCTTTTAATGCTTCCTGGTGCAAGAATTATACGTGTTCATGGAGCACTGATTACCGAGGAGGAGATAAGGGCTGTCACTGAATTCATAAGATCTCAGGGCAGCCCTGATTACTCCATGTTAGAGAGCATAGAGACAGAGGAGATGATTATTAACGATATATCTGAAGAACGGGACGAGCTTTATCTGAAAGCGGTTGAGTTTGGAGAGTCAGTAGGAGAATTATCTATATCGTCTATCCAGAGACGGTTCAAGATAGGATATAACAGGGCAGCGAGGATTATGGAATTGATGGAAGAGGATGGACTTGTCGGACCGCCGAAGGCAGCAGGGAAACCGAGGGATTTTTTGAGGAGAAAGAGATTATAGAAACAAGTCTGTCATTGCGGCTCTTGTCTCTGCAGAGCCTGTCCCCGCTTGACGGGGATCAGGGATCAGTCCGCAATCCTTCTGGCTTGTCCAGAATCGTTCAGAAAGATTCCCGACCGATCCCCGACAGAGCGGGGACAGGAGCGGGAATGACATACAATGTCATACAACGTGACATTACTTATGAACTCCTTATTAACTCCCTCCACCCTCACTCCCCCGTCAAGGGGAGGGACTAATAGAGTGAATCTTTACAGTTTCCCCTTCAGAATTTCATTCACTACTGATGGATCTCCAAGGGTTGATGTATCCCCGAGATCTTCAGTATCACCTCTTGCTATCTTTCTGAGAATTCTTCTCATAATCTTTCCACTACTGGTTTTTGGTAATCCTGGAGCGAATTGTATTTTATCAGGAGTTGCAATCGGTCCGATCACATGCCTGACATGACCTACGAGTATCTTGCTCAGCTCCGGCGTTGGTTCATACCCTTCTTTCAGTGTTACATATACATATATGCCTTCACCTTTAATCTCATGAGGGAAACCAACTGTTGCAGCCTCAGCAACAGCTTCATGGCTGACGAGTGCAGATTCTATCTCCGCGGTCCCAAGTCTATGCCCTGAAACATTGATAACATCGTCTATCCTGCCCATGAGCCAGTAATCGTTGTCTTCATCTACCCTGGCACCATCACCGGTGAAGTATTTCCCCGGAAATCTCGTAAAATAAACCTCTTTGATACGCTTATTTTCCGGATCTCCATATGTTCCCCGTAACATTCCAGGCCATGGTTTTGCAATGCAAAGGTATCCACCTTCATTGAATCCTGCCGGGGAACCATCCTCTTTTAAAATTACCGGGACAACGCCAGGAAATGGTTTGCTGGCTGATCCCGGTTTTGTCGTCATCGCTCCTGGCAAAGGTGTTATTAGGATCCCTCCTGTTTCGGTTTGCCACCAGGTGTCAACAATAGGTAGGTTGCCTTTTCCTACATGGTTATGGTACCACATCCAAGCCTCAGGATTTATTGGCTCACCAACAGTGCCAAGCAACCGTAATGAAGATAAGTCTTGTTTATTTACCCAATCTGGGCCCTCTCTCATAAGTGCTCTTATCGCTGTAGGAGCTGTGTAAAAGATGCTCACTTTGTGTTTATCTACAATTTTCCAGAACCTGCTCGGGTCTGGATATGTAGGTATCCCCTCGAACATGAGGCTTGTAGCTCCATTACTTAATGGTCCATAAACAATATAGCTGTGCCCTGTTACCCACCCGATATCTGCAGTGCAGAAGTGGATGTCTTCAGGACGGTAATCAAAAATCCATTGAAAGGTGAGATTTGTAAAGAGTAAATATCCCCCTATGGTATGGAGAACACCTTTTGGTTTGCCTGTGGAACCAGATGTGTAGAGGATAAACAGAGGGTCTTCAGCATCCATCTGTTCAGGTTCACAATACACTTTTAAATCTGGAACATTCATTTCATCATGCCACCAAAAATCCCTTCGTGGCTCCATGTCTACACTGCCAACCCTTTTTACCACGATTACTTTTTCTATGGTTGGGCACTCCTGTACTGCTTCATCTGCATTTGCTTTCAGGGGAATATATCTGCTACCCCTGACGCCTTTGTCTGAAGTTATAAGGAGTTTTGACTTGCAGTCCTGAATCCTGTCCTTTAAAGCCTGTGCACTGAAACCTCCGAAAACAACGCTATGGATTGCCCCTATCCGTGCGCAGGCAAGCATCGCTATTGGCAGTTCTGGTATCATGGGCAGATAGATTGTCACTCTATCGCCTTTTTTGACACCATACTTTTTAAGGACATTTGCGAATTTGTTCACTTCATAGTACATTTGCTGATATGTATATGTCTTGTATACACCGTCGTCAGCTTCCCAAATGATCGCTGCCTTATTCCTGGTGGGTGTATTTATAAATCTGTCTAAACAGTTAAAGGAGGCATTCAGTTTTCCACCAAGAAACCATTTTATTTCAGGCTTCTCAAAGTTCCATTCACTGACCTTATCCCATTTCTTATACCAGATAAGTTGCCTTTCTGCCATTTCTGCCCAGAATCCATCAGGGTCTTCAACTGACCTTTTGTACAACCTTTCATACTCTTCAATACTTTTGATGTGAGCCTTCTCTCTGAATTCTTGAGAAGGCGGGAATGTCCTCTTTTCAGTTGACAATACATCAATGCTTTCCTTCGACATCCTTTGTCCTTCCTCCTTTCCAGTAACATTAAGTATATGTGAATTTTAATCTTTATTCTTCAGCACCTATCCCTATATAAGATCTGAATATAAGATCTGAGCTTTTCATCTTCGAATTTTGCTTCAGCCTTTTTCTCACTGCTAAAAAGCGATAAGAGAATTCCGATGAGAAATACAGCACTCATCGAATAAATACCCGGGGGTTTCAAATGGAAATATCTTTCCTCAGAAACTCTATAACTTCTTCAATAAGCATGTTGTCAGTTTATATCCATTGGGGTAGCGAGGAGTGTACCATATTCATTTTTTTCCAATCAAGCATTTTTATGAACCTTACATGAATATTTTTTCGATTGATATTCTCTTTGCTATCGATTGTGGATTTGTTATACTATTTTTTGTTGTAAAACTGTTCCCTTTCAATAAAAGATACGTATGCTCAGCAATATATTCAATCCGAAATCGATTGCAGTAATCGGTGCATCAAGAACGCCAGGAAAAGTGGGCTATGATATCCTGGAAAATATCATTCAGTATGGCTATGAAGGATCTGTTTATGCTATTAACCCAAATGCATCAGAAATTTTAGGGATAAAGTCATATCCTTCTCTGCTTGATGTGCCTGGGAAGATTGATTTAGCTGTGGTTGTGGTACCTTCAAAAAATGTGATTGAGGTCATTGGGCAATGCGGGGCGAAAGAGATTGATTCTGCTATTGTTATCACCGCAGGTTTTCGAGAGAGTGGATTAGAAGGGGCAAAACTGGAAAATGAATTGATCAAAAAGGCAAAGGAATCAGGCGTCAGGTTCATCGGTCCCAACTGTCTTGGCGTGATTGATACACACTCCAAGGTAAACGCCTCATTCGCAGCAGGAATGCCTGCAAAAGGGAGTATCGGATTCTTCTCACAATCAGGTGCACTCTGTCTTGCTATCCTTGATCGCGCCTTACCTGATGAAATCGGTTTTTCAAAATTTATCAGCATGGGAAACAAGTCAGATATATCGGATACAGACATCATGCTTGCGCTTGCTGAAGATGACAATACAAGGGTCATTTTAGGATACATTGAAGGTGTGAGCGATGGCAGAAGGTTTATGGAAGTAGCCAGCGAGGTCTCCAGGAAAAAACCCTTGATTATATTGAAATCTGGGATCACCAGTTCAGGAGCAAAGGCAGCATCTTCTCATACCGGCGCTCTTGCGGGTCGTGAGGCAGCCTTTGATGCTGCCTTCAAGCAAAGCGGGGTCATCAGGGCACATACCATCAATGAGCTTTTTAATTATGCCCTGGCTTTTGCAAATCAGCCTCTCCCACGAGGTCCGTATGTTGCTATCATAACGAACTCTGGAGGGCCTGGGATTTTAGCAGCAGATGCCTGTGATAAATCTGACCTCCAACTTATTCCACTCCATAAAGAAATAGTAGATGAACTCAGGACTTTTTTACCGCCTGTCGCATCATTCTATAATCCTATCGACATACTTGGAGACTCTGGTGCAGATCGTTACGAAAAAGCCCTCAATACCGTGCTGAAAGATGAGAGGATCAATGGTGTCATAGTGCTCCTGACACCAACAGCCGTTGTAGATGTAGATGCTACTGCCATGGCTGTAGCACATATTGCCAGTCTTATTGACAGGCCAATCCTTACCTCATTCATGGGAAAGAAAAGCGTTGAGTCTGGATCAAAAATACTCATGAAATACAATGTTCCCAATTACAGCTATCCGGAAGAAGCAGTGTCAACCCTGCATGCGATGTATCGCTATAAGGTATGGATAAACAGACAAGAAAAGACGTATCCTCCATTGAATAAGTTGAAAGAAAAAGCTGTCTACATCTTTGATAAGGTCAGGGAAGAAAGACGTGAACGGTTCACGGAATCAGAGGTACATGATGTTTTAAACGCCTATGGATTTTCACAACCAAAAAGTTTATTTGCCAGGACATCAGAAGAAGCCGTTGCTGCTGCCAAGGGAATAGGTTACCCTGTGGTCATGAAAATCGTCTCGCCACACATAGTTCATAAGAGTGATATCGGTGGTGTAAGAACGAATCTGAATAGCAAAAAGGATGTAGAGAATGCCTTTTTTGATATTACTACCCATGTCAGGAATATTATGCCTGCTGCATATATATATGGAGTGATTATTCAGGAGATGATACGTGGCGGGAAAGAGGTCATTATGGGCATAACAAAAGATCCGCAATTCGGACATATGGTTATGTTTGGACTGGGTGGGATTTATGTGGAGGTCCTGAAAGATGTTTCATTCAGAATTGTACCATTAAGCCAGGAAGATGCACATGATCTGGTACGGGAAACCAAAACCTTTCCACTGTTACGTGGCGTGAGGGGAGAGGCTGAGGCTGATATCGAGGCTATTGAAAGAGCACTATTACAATTATCGCAACTATCCATAGATTTTCCCCAGATTTTTGAAGCAGACATTAATCCACTCCTGGTTATGAAGCGGGGAGAAGGAGCAGTTGCCATTGACGCACGATTTAGCATAGGAGGTGAGTAACATGATTTCTTTATATGTAGGTTCAACAGGAGGGTACACGGGTAAGAGTTTAGTTTCTATGGGACTTGGTCACAAGTTCAAGCAAGATGGATTCAAGGTAGGCTATTTCAAGCCGGTGGGTATCCTTCCCATAAAAGTAAATACTATCCTTACAGATACTGATGCATGGCGTATCTATAGGGCACTTGAGCTGAAAGATCCGATATCTGAAATTTGCCCTGTAGTACTCACCCAGGAACTTGCAGTGAAAAGTTACCGAAAGGATGTGAAGGGACTCTTAGCAAAAGTCGTAAAATCCCATAATTTCCTTTCGCAGGATAAAGACATTTTGTTAGTCGGCGGTTACGGCAGTATATACACGGGAAGCTTCCTGGGGCTTCAGGGCATAAAGGTGATAAAACGCCTGAATGCCAAGGTGGTAATCGTTGTAAAGTATGAAGGCGAGTACATAGTTGATTATGTTCTTCAGGCACAAAAGGATCTCGGAGAGAGATTACTGGGCGTAATCCTGAATAATGTCACACCGGAACTCAGGGAGAGTGTTGATGAATATGCCTTACCCTTTCTGAAGAGAAAGGGGGTAGATATTCTCGGCATACTGCCACATGATTCTATCGTTGGATCAATTACAGTAGAAGAAATGAACGAGATGCTTGGGGGTAAGGTTTTATGCAGTCATGACAGGATGAGCAACCTCGTAGAGCATTTCTTGATTGGTGCTATGCAGGTGGATAAGGCTATGGAATATTTTAGAAAGACCAGAAATAATGCGGTTATTGTGGGGGGAGACAGAGCCGATATTCAACTATCAGCCATAGAGTCAGGCTCTGTATGCCTTATTCTTACCGGAGAGCTCTATCCGAGCGAGATCATCATATCCAGAGCTGAACAGAAAGGTATTCCAATTCTTGTAGTCAGGGAAGATACCTATAGCATTGCAAAAAAATTAGAGAAACTTTCTATACGGTTACGATTGAGGGATACGGCAAAGGTTGCTCGAGGCATGGATCTTGTCATAAAGCATGTGAACTTTCCCTTACTCTACGAAAAGCTGGGGATGAAGACTTAACCAAAATAATACAATAAACCACAGAGCGCAGAGGACACAGAGAACTACTTGGGGGAAAATTTTTAAATATAAAACATCTCTGTGAACTCTGTGGCTAATAGTTATTCAGAATCTTTTGATTACCTTATCGATTATCTTTCCTTCGTATTCTGGAAAGTCTCCGAGGTCAAGGGGCTTTTTACGCATCATATTCAGCTTGAGGAGTTTGAAATTGAGCTCCCTAAATTTCTTCAGTCTTTCCTTATCGTCATCAATTGTGTTCATGAGCGTACATATGTTTACTATCTCTTTCCTTATCTCAAGTTCCGGTGGTATGCACCCTGCATTTTTTAAAAAACGGTATGCCATTCGCAAATCCTCTGGAATCCATGACTCATCCTCGAAATTGATCGGTTTCCCCTTTCCTTCAAGGTTGTCAAACTCGCCATTTTGCATAGCCTCTATAATACGCCTTTCGGCAATCTTAGGGATAAAGTCCATGGGAAATCCTTACCTCATAAAATACATTTTTAGCCACAGAGAACACAGAGTTCTCAGAGAAGAATAAAAAACTACTTAATTTTTTCTAAAGATTATATTTTTTCTCGGTGTCCTCTGTGACCTCTGTGGTTAATTGTATTATTCGGGTCACCGTATTTCAAGCATCCTGTCAAGTGCTTTTTTAGCTTGTACACGTATATCTTCAGGCACTTGAATAAGATATGTGTTTTCCTTCAATGCCTTGTAAACGCTCTCGAGCGTCGTCCTTTTCATATTAGGGCATATCATATCCTTTCGTAAGGGATAGAATATTTTATCAGGGTTCTCTCTCCTCAATCGATACAACAGCCCTATCTCAGTGCCCACGATGAACTCCTTCTCAAGGGATGCCTTGGCAAACCTCAACATTCCAGAGGTGCTTGTTACATGATCTGCCATCTCAAGCACATCAAGCCTGCATTCAGGATGGGCCATCACAAGTGCCTTTGGATGTTCTGCCCTCGCCTTTTTCACATCGTCTGGACTTACCCGCTCATGCACATGACAAAAACCATCCCAAGCAATAACCTTTTTCCTGGTATTCTTTGCTGCCCAGAGCGAAAGATTCCTGTCAGGTATGCATATCACCTGTTCATCAGGTAATGACTCGATAACCTTGACAACATTTGCTGACGTGCAGCATATATAACTTTCTGCCTTCACGTCAGCAGTCGTATTTACATACGCTACAACAGGCACCCCAGGGTACTGTGACTTTATATCTCTCAGGGTGAAATCAGTTGGATAGATGTAAGAAGGCGGATTTTTAAATCCAGGGAAGCTCTTTCGTTCCCTTCTCGGTGAATCAACGTGAATCATGTCAGCCATCGGGCAGACCGCATCAATTTCTGTAAGGAGGACAGTCTTATCAGGGGAAAGGATTGAAGCACTTTCTGCCATAAAATTTACGCCTGCAAATACGATGACATCACAGTCAATGGTTGAAGCTGTCCGTGAAAGCTCGAGCGAGTCGCCTACAAAATCCGCAATCTCCTGAACCTCATCCCTTTGATAGTTATGGGAAAGAATAAGTGCGCGTCTCTGAGATTTTAGGCGAAGAATCTCTTCTTGAAGAAAGGTTTGATCAAAAGGCATTTAAAACCTGACGGCATTTTTAAACAGAAGCGTGGAATTGGTAAAAAGAGCAGTGCCATCTTCAAAGACGACTTTATAGATGGGATCAGATTTTTTCTCTTCAGACTCTTTCTCTTTTTTTGATGTATCCCCACCTGCTTGGGGAAGTGTCAGCTTGCCGTTATAAAGGGAAAGCACCTTACTCACATACTGTCTTGTCTCGGCAATAGGAGGGATACTAAATCCAGACTTCTCAACAGTAGCTGGTCCCGCATTGTATGCAGCTAATGCAAGGGTTAGGTCTCCATTGAACCGTTCAAGAAGGTATTTCAGATATTTCACCCCACCCTCGATATTCTCTTCAGGATTAAAGGGGTTATAAACCTCCATCTCACTTGCTGTAACAGGCATGAGCTGCATGAGACCCATGGCGCCTTTCCTTGAAACAGCCTTGTGGTTCCAGTTCGACTCAGTCTTGATAACAGCCTTTATAAGAGACGGATCAATATCATATTTTGCCGCCTTATTATG
>JAGUWT010000175.1 GCA_020062205.1 Thermodesulfovibrionales bacterium | reverse complement strand
GGTAATTTATCTGGCTCAGGGACGAAGCCAGGGATGGGTTTTAAGGGTGTACCTTTCTCTTTCGGTAAAGACTCGAGGAGTCCTATGGTATAAGGATGTTTCGGGTTGTTAAAGAGTTCATCCACATCTGAAAGCTCCATGAGTCTGCCTGCATACATGACAGCAACCCTTTTAGCATTTTCTGCAATTATGCCGAGGTCATGGGTAATAAGGAGAACCGCCATTTTCATATCCTCTCTGAGTTTCTGGATGAGCTCGAGTATCTGTGCCTGTATGGTAACATCAAGTGCTGTTGTAGGTTCATCTGCAATCAACAAGGATGGTTTACAGGCTATTGCCATGGCAATCATGACCCTCTGCCGCATTCCTCCTGACATCTGGTGAGGATATTCTTTAATTCTGATTTCAGGGGAGGATATCTTTACTGCTCTAAAAAGTTCTATCGTATTATCCATCGCTTCCTTTTTTGATAGTCCCCTATGAGTGGTAAGGACTTCTGCAACCTGATAACCAACTGTAAGCACCGGGTTGAGAGATGTCATCGGCTCCTGAAATATCATGGAGAGTTCATTTCCTCTCAACCTCCTCATGGATTCCTTATCAAGCTTCAAAAGGTCACTGCCTTTGAAAGTGATTACGCCTTCTGAATATGCATTCTGTGGCAGGATTCCCATGATAGACAGAGCAGTAAGGCTCTTGCCACATCCACTCTCTCCTACAAGTCCAAAGACCTCAGCCTCTTCAATCTCAAAATTAAGATCAGAGACTACCTTTATAGGACTGTTCGTTGATCTGAAGAAGATATTAAGAGCCTTTATGTCAAGGAGTGGCACAGCAAACTACCTCCCCTCCTTACTGTTTTTCATGACTGTTTTTAATTCAAAGTTATCATCTGCATATTCATCTTTCTTTTTCACGAAAAGCCATTCCTTTTCTTTCCCCGACATCCTGATAAGGGCAAATGTTCCTCTAAGTTTTTTACCGTGAAAGAGAATCTCAAGTCTCCCTTGCTTCAGGCTTCCATCCTTTATCTCAAAATCTCCTTTATCCCATATCGCTACTGTACCTGCACCATACATGCCTTCAGGTATTATCCCTTCAAATGGTGCATAGTCAAGTGGATGGTCTTCAACCATGATTGCAAGCCGTTTATCCTTGGGGTTCATTGAAGGACCTTTCGGTATAGCCCATGATTTCAGCACTCCATCCATCTCAAGTCTCAGGTCAAAATGAAGGTGTTTTGCATGGTGTTCATGAACAACAAAAATCGGCATAGTAAGATTATATTGACTGCTATTGGATAATGCAAATCTGATTGTTTTTTTTCGAGAGGGATTGTTGTAATATATATGTATGAGAAATATAGTCCTGCTGATATTTCTCCTCATCTTTCCTGCAATCTCCTATTCTGCCCCAACCATACAGTTTGATGAATATAAATATGATTTCGGGCTTATAGAGCCAGGTGGAACAGTTGAGCATACCTTTGAGTTTGAAAACACTGGCAGTGATGACCTCATCATCGAAAAGCTCGTCCCTTCATGAGGGTGTACAGCAGCGATGGCCAGTTCAGACCATTTGAAACCTAAAGAAAAAGGGAAGATTATTGCGAAGATTAATATAAAAGGCAGGAGTGGCTATCTTTCAAAGACTATACGGGTTATGTCTAATGACCCTAAAAGACCACTGGTTATCCTTATTCTCAGGGGGATGATAAAAAATTATGGGGATCAGAACTGAAAAATGGAAAGTAAAAACGAAGAAAATGGTGTATAATAAAACAATGAAAAAGTTTTTTCTTATAGCCCTTACTATCGTTTTCGTATTCTCATGTTCCCCTGTCCTTAAGAGAGATATTATGGATAAAGGAACCAAAGATACAAAACTCCCTGACATATTGCAAAATGCTGAGATGTATAAAGGAAAACTTTTCATCCTTGGTGGTGTCATCATTGAAACAAAGTTTGCTGATAAAGGCTCTTTAATAGAGGCAATGTATGTGCCAGTTGATTCAAGGGGTTATTTGAAAGAAGTTAAATCGTCAGGCAGATTTCTAGCGTTATACCCCAAGGAGAAGGGTCTTTTAGACCCTGTGATTTACAGTCGGGGAAGAGAGATAACTTTTGCAGGAGAATTCATTGAACCACGGAAGGGGAAGATAGATGAGATGGAATATATCTATCCCCTCTTCGAAATAAAGGATATCTATCTCTGGGAGAAACGCGAGGAATATTATTTCATGCCAGCATACCCATCATGGTATTCCCCATATCCCTACTGGTTCGATTATCCAGGGTGGAGATACCCTTACCCGCCACCTTACTGGTATCATCCTCCGCCATTGCCATAATTAACCCGAACAATGCAATTAGCCACAGAGGACACAGAGAAATGTATTTATAACAAAAGAAACATAACAAGTTTCTTTCGTTGCTCTGAGCGCTCTGTGGTTTCTTAAATATATTTTTTAGGTTAATGGACGTATTGAAAATATCTTTTCTGGTAATATTACTTCTTTTATGTTTCTTGTATGTCTCTGCAGGTGCCTTCCAAATAGAAGTTTCTCCTCATGAAATCGGCCCCGGTGATGCCTTTATCGTTAAGGTAACTGGTATAAAAACCGCACGTCTGCCTGCTGGCTCTTTAGGCAAAAATAGATTTTATTTTACTAAATGCGGGGAAGGGTGTTTTCTTGCTATTGGAGCTGTCGGGATAAAGACAAAACCAGGAGACTATATATTGAAACTGAGAATAGGGGAAAAGACAAAGAATCTAAAGTTATTTATAAAACATACGGACTTCCCGGCAATGAGACTTACTCTGTCTAAGGATAAGGTATCCTTATCTCCTGAGGATAAGAGGAGAGTAAAAAGGGAGAATAAAAGATTAAAGGCAATCTTCAGAAGAGTATCCAGAAGACTCTGGGAAGGAGATTTTCTATTACCACTTGAAAATGATCTGTCAACCGTATTTGGCACAAAACGAATCATTAATAATAAAAAAATCAGTGTGCACAGCGGAGTTGACATCAGGGGACAAGAAGGCGAGGAGGTGCTGGCATCAAATAATGGAAAGGTTGTTTTTGCAAAAGAGTTATTCCTTGAAGGAAATACAGTCATCCTCGACCACGGACTGGGGATATATACTATATATATGCATTTGTCGGGATTCAATGTTAACAGTGGAAATTCAGTTTCAAAGGGTGATGTCATCGGTTTTGT
>JAGUWT010000296.1 GCA_020062205.1 Thermodesulfovibrionales bacterium | reverse complement strand
TATGACATTCGATAACAATGCGAATACTGCAACCTTCACAGGTGTTTTGGTATCCTGCATTGAATAGAAGCTTGCTGTAATAACTCTCGCTCCAACGATACACCATATTCCCAATGAATAAAATAAAAGGGCATGAGCAGTCCCTACAGTTGCAGAATAATCAAACTTTCCTCTCTGAAAAAGGATATTCACGATAGGCTCCCTGAGGGCTATTAAGCCAACCATCGCTGGAACAGTAATAAAGAAAAGTAACCGTAAGGCAAATGAAAAATCATCCCTGAGCTTGTCATACTCTCCTTTTACTGCATGTTCTGACAGCGTTGGCAGTACAGCCATTCCCATTGCAACTCCGAATATTCCTATGGGAAACTGTATAAGTCGCATTGAATAATAAAGATACGTAATACTTCCTTCAGGAAGATACGAAGCAAGGATTGTACTGATAAATATATTAATCTGTGCCACAGCCATCCCCATTGTGGCAGGAAGAATCAGCAGAGACATCTTCTTCAGTCCTGCGTGTCTGAAATCATATGCTGGCTTTAAAGAATATCCACTTTTCAGGAAAGAGGGGAGTTGAAAGGCAAACTGGATAAAACCTCCGAATGCAACACCTATAGCAACTGCAATAATAGGTTGTTCCATCTTCGGTGCGAATATGAGAACTATAGCAATGATCGTAATGTTTAACGTAGCAGGTGCAAGTGAAGGAACGAAAAAGATTCGTCGTGTATTCAATGCTCCCATAACAAGGGCTGCAAGACTGATACATAAGAGGAAAGGGAACATGACTCTGGTAAGGAGAGTCGTTAATGAAAATTTTTCAGGCATATTCAGAAATCCAGGGGCGATTGCTGTCACAATTGCAGGTGAAAAGATAACCCCCATGAGGCAGATGACCCCAACAAACAGGAGGACAAAGGTAAAGGTAATTCGAACAAGTCTCTTTGCTTCTTCTAATCCATGTTTTGTCTGATATTCTGTAAGAACAGGGATAAAGGCAGAAGACATTGAACCCTCAGCAAAAAGCTCTCTTAAGAGATTTGGGATCCTGAATGCGACAAAGAATGTATCTGCGATCCCTGTTGCACCGAAAAATTTTGCAAGGATCATATCCTTTACAAAGCCGAGAATTCGACTAATAAAGGTAGCAATGGACATGAGGCCAGCAGCCCTGGCTATATGTCTTTTTTCATCTCTGCGAGTCTGCAAACTATTTATCACTTATCCTGCAAGCTTTTTGATTTCTCTGATGTCTTTTGTTTCTCCGATGAGTATTAGTGAATCTCCTATTTCCAGCTTTTCTTCTTTGGTTGGATTAAAGATATACTGGTCCCCTTTCTTGACTGCCACTACTGTCAATCCTTTCCTTTCCAGAATACCTGAAGTCTTTAATGTCTTTCCTGCAAATACAGAATGATCACTTACCAGGATATCCTCGACCCTGAAGGTTTCATCACGGCTTTTTAACATCTTATCAAGGAACGTTACTGCTTCAGGTCTTATCATCTCTGATGCCATTCTCAGACCGCCAATAAACTCTGGCAAGACCACCCCATCAGCACCAGCTTTTCTCATCTTATCTTCTGACTCATCTTCCTCAGCTTTTGCTACGATCTTTAGCCCTGGGTTTATCCCTTTGGCTGTCAGGATGACGAGGAGATTCTCTGCATCATGTGGAAGAGCGCAAAATAATCCCTTTGCGTGTTCAGCATTTGCAGCCTTCAGGACTGCACTGCTGGTTGTGTCTCCCTTGATAAAGAGTATCCCTTTTTCAGATAGTTCTTTACAGATCTCTTCATTCCGATCTATAGCAACAAAAGGTCGCCCTGTATTAAAAAGCTCATCGATGATATGCCTGCCTATTCCACCTATACCACAAACAATATAATGTCCTTTTAAATCCGAGATCTGTTTATTCATCTTCCTCCTCCTCAGTATTTCACTCAGTTCACCTTCAACTAAAAAGGCTGTAAAGGTTGATATGCCAAACAGGAGAATGCCCATCCCAATAATAATCAGAAATATGGTAAAGATTCTACCGTGAGGGGATAGGGGATGCACTTCCATGTATCCGACTGAAGCGATGGTAATAACTGTCATATAAAGTGAATCAAGGAGAGGCCACCCTTCAATAAGCATATAACCAGAAATCCCTGCCACAAAAACAACAGCAAGCAATATAAAGGCTAACAGAAGTCTTTTTATTAGCATTGTTGAGAATTATAGCAAAAAAGCAGAGTGAGGATAAATAACCGGAGATAAGAAGGATAAGAAAGGACACTTCCCATATTTCTTGACAATCCTGAAATGCTTTGTATAGCATAATGCCCATGCGGGGGATAACCAGACTATGCGCAGAGGGATACCCTCACCATATAACGCAGAGGGGCAACAATAAGGAGACAGTATTTTTTACTGATGAAGACAGGCGATTTTATCTTGATGCTCTTCAACGATACAAAAATACCTATGGAATAAGGATTTTGGCATACTGTCTTATGAGTAACCACATTCATATCCTTGCAGTGCCTGAAAGAGAAACGTCATTGGCCAGAGAAATATAATATGAAGTGTCCCTATGATTCCT
>JAGUWT010000134.1 GCA_020062205.1 Thermodesulfovibrionales bacterium | reverse complement strand
TTTTAAGTTTAAAAACTCTGTGAACTCTGTGGTTTCTTTGAACATATTGATATTTAACATTTTCTCTGTGTTCTCTGTGGTTAAGTTTTGACAATACGAGGGATAATACCAGGAGGAAAAAAATGAGAAAACGGCTGATGTATTTTTTATACGTATGCATGCTTTTAACTTTTTCAGGGTGTGGTTATAACGTCATGCAGGCAAATGAAGAGGCAGTAAAGGCTGCATGGGGAGATGTTGAGGCAGCGTATCAGAGGAGAAATGACCTCATCCCTAATCTTGTGGAGGTTGTGAAGGCATATGCAAAGCATGAAAGAGAAACCTTTATTGCAGTAACAGAGGCAAGGGCAAAGGTTGGTACTATAAAAATGTCCAAGGATATGCTCGATAACCCAAATGCATTTGCCCAGTTTCAAGAGGCACAGTCTGCAATGAGTAGTGCCCTGTCACGGCTTATGGTTGTTGTAGAAAGATACCCTGACCTTAAGGCAAACCAGAACTTCCAGGACCTCCAACATCAGCTCGAAGGCACAGAAAACAGGATAAATGTTGCACGCACACGGTATAACCAGACAGTAGCGACATTCAATACATCTGTCAGGATATTTCCTAATAATATCACCAATAGCCTTTTGTTACATCTAAAACAGAAAGAACCTTTCAAGGCCGAGGCAGGGGCTGAAAAGTCACCAAAGGTTCAATTCCCGTAGGTGAAATTCTAAAAGAACCATGGTTCAACAGACAGGACACAGTATTTTCGCTCATTATCAAACATCCATGGACAGAATGCTCACAAAAAAACATGAAAAATGTCCCGAACAATATTTACGCTTGCTAAACATCTGTCATTCCCGCTTGTCGGGAATCTTTCCGACTTGTTCGGAATCGCAGAATGATTCTGGACAAGCCAGAATGACATTTTCTGGACATATACTACACCCTGCCTGTTTTTTAGTCTTCTTGTTTTTCTTGACCTTCTTTCAACCACTATTCGCTTATGCCCTCGACGTCCCTAAACTTCAGGGTTATATTAATGATTATGCCAATATGATATCTTACCCAACAAAAGCGGAACTTGAGAAAGAATTAAAGGCTTTTGAGCAGACAGATTCAACGCAGATAGTTATTCTGACAATCCCATCCCTTGAAGGTGAAGTTATTGAGGACTTCAGCATTAAGGTTGCAGAATCATGGAAGATTGGGCAGAAAGTCAAGGATAATGGGATAATCTTTCTTGTAGCAAAAGAGGAAAGGAAGATGAGGATTGAGGTAGGCCGTGGACTTGAAGGAAAGGTAACGGATTTGATGGCAGGGAGGATTATAGACCTCGTTATAAAACCAAGATTTAAAGGAGGAGATTTTGACGGAGGTTTTATTGCAGGCGTCTCTGCATTAATTGATGCAACAAGGGGAGAGTTTAAGGCTGACAACCGGTATTCCCACGGAATAAAGAAAGAGCTTCATCCATTACTTAAAATCATCACTATGTGCATTATCGGGGTGATCGTTTTGTTTATTGCAATTGCTGGAAGTGCCTCTCGTATTTTTGGAGGTATCCTTGGAGGTATAGCAGGTGCAGTAGGATTACCCCTCCTTGTTCATCTTATAATATTTCCAATTGGTATTGCTGCGATTATAATCCTTGCAGTCCTAGGGTTATGTGCAGGGGTTTTCCTCGCCCTCCTTTTGTCTTCGGCGTTTCAATACAGAGGGCCTGGCGGAGGTTTTTATTGGGGTGGCGGGGGATTTTCTGGTGGCGATTTTGGAGGTGGAGGTTTTAGCGGTGGAGGCGGTGGCTTTGGTGGCGGTGGGGCGTCAGGAGGCTGGTAATGAAAAATATTACAAAATCAGAGAGATTTTTTACTGAAGAAGAAAGAAAAAAGATAAAAGAAACAACCAAAGATGTTGAATTACGAACAATTGGAGAGATTGCAGTCATGGTTGTTGACAGCAGTGCCGAGTACTTTCATGCTGAAATAATTGGTGGTATTATTCTTGGTAGTTTCATATCATTTATAATAACAGTCTTATATTTCGAGGCCTCAGTCTGGTCATATATACCCTTGGGTTTCTTATTCTTTTTCCCTTCATGGTTTTTGTTCAAAAAACTACCATCATTGAAAACTGCATTTATGAGCGTTAAAAGAAAAGAGGAAGCTGTACGGCTCAGGGCTGTGAGGGCATTCTATGAGAAAGGACTCCATCGAACAAGAAAGAATACAGGCGTTTTGTTTTTTCTCTCTCTGCTCGAAAGAAAAGTATGGGTGCTTGCTGATCAAGGCATTTACGAGAAGATTCAACAGGAGACTCTGAATAAGTTTGCAATGAGTGTCTCTCAGGGAATAAGTGCAGGCCGTGCCTGTGATACACTCTGTGAATCTATTAAAGAGGCAGGAGAATTATTGGCAAAACATTTTCCGATAACTCCGGGCGATATTGACGAATTAACGGATGAAGTAATGAGTGAATAGCGCCGAGACTTGATTCTGTTATACTTTACTCATGCATATATCCTCTCATATCCACAACATCCTCTCTGAGGTCAGTAGAGAGAGACTTTCTGAGTATCTTTGTGCTATAGAAGGGGTTCGGCATGGAGGGGAGAATTATGATGAACTGGAAAAAAGAGCTACATTCATAGAAGATACCTTTCAGTTTTTTAACCTTGTTGTAGAGAACCAGTATTTCACATTCTCTGACAGGTCTTACCGGAATGTTCTTGCTACGATGCATGTAATCCCCGTGAATCTCCCTTTTTCTACAAATCCCCCCATCCCCCCTTTACTAAAGGGGGGCGAGGGGGGATTATCAGAGGTGGAGGAGAGAATTTTGAAAGAGGGCAAAGGGGATTTTCGGAGCAAAGGTATCAGTGAAGACAAAGAATGGATTCTTTTAGGTGCCCACTATGATGCAGCATGGGGAAGTCCAGGGGCTGATGACAATGCAAGCGGAGTCGCAGTACTCCTTGAGGCAGCAAGGATACTGAGCAGGCAGAAACTCGAAACCACTGTCCAGTTTGTTGCCTTTACCCTCGAAGAACCGCAACTACAAACTATTAAGTTCCTGATAGGAAGCAATCATTTTGTAAGAGATGCAAAGAGATTAGGGAGAAGATACAAAGCTGTCTTCATCCTTGAGTCAGTTGGATATACAGACCAATCCGATGGAAGTCAGGATATTCCGTTCATTATAAAAATTCCAGTACCTAAAAAAGGCAATTTCTTGGGTGTTATCGCAGACCGTAGGTCTAAGGCTATTATGGAAGAATTTTATCATGTTGCAGGAGAACATGTTCCTGAACTCCTTGTTGTACCATATAAGGTACCTTTATCAGGTTATATACTTCCTGAGACACGATTCAGCGACCATGCCTCTTTCTGGGATTATAGATATCCAGCGCTTATGTTGACGGATACTGCTATGTTCAGAAACCCGAACTACCATACGCGGAGGGACAGGTCTGAGACTCTTGATTTTACATTTATCACAAATGTAACCAAAGCTGTAATTAGTGCTATAGTAAAACTCAGCCTACATTCTTAACAAACGTAAACAAAAACAGGTAAGGTATAACAAAGCGGATTCTTTTGCCGATATGTTACGAAACGTTATAACTTTCATCTTAAAAATGCGATAAGTCACTTCCGTTACCTATATCCTTTCCTCATAACGAGGGCCGGTAGCCCCGAAGTAAAAAGCGGGTTAAAGTTGTTTGTTACACCTACAAGTTCGCAGATGCGTAAGGGTAAGTTTATTGAAGATTTGTGGTAGAAAAATTTCACTTCAGAATGAAGCTTAACCGAAATCTTCAAAGAAAGCATTAATCACTTCTCCGGGTTTACCGTCATTATTGAATTTCCTT
>JAGUWT010000109.1 GCA_020062205.1 Thermodesulfovibrionales bacterium | reverse complement strand
TCTTCCTTGCCGGTCAGATAAACGGTACATCAGGGTATGAAGAGGCTGCTGCGCAAGGGATTATGGCTGGTATCAATGCATCTCTGAAACTTCAGGGCAGGGAGCCCTTGATATTAGGGAGACATGAGGCATATACCGGTGTACTCATTGATGACCTCATCACAAAGGGCACCAATGAACCTTACAGGATGTTTACATCGAGGGCGGAGTATAGACTCCTTTTAAGACACGACAATGCTGATTTGCGTTTAATGGATAAAGGATATGAAATAGGACTTCTTGATAATGCGCTCTACCAAAGATTTCTCGGAAAGAAAAGTCTGATTAATGAAGAGCTTGAGCGACTCAAAAAGACGCGCATAAAATATGATGACCCAAATAAATCTGAATCCTTAGAGCAACTTTTAAAAAGGCCTGAGATAACATATTCATTCATAGATGAAAATTCACCCTCTCATCAACCCCTCACTTCTGAGATTAAAAAGCAGGTCCAGATACAGGTCAAATATGAAGGCTATATCCTTCGCCAACTTGAGATGGCCGAGAAACTCAAGAAGGTGGAGGAGAAAAGGATTCCTGAAAACTTTGATTACAATTCCGTGAGCGGACTTTCAAGAGAGATATTAAGCAAGTTGCAGGATGTAAGACCTGCAAATCTCGGCCAGGCAAGCAGAATCCCCGGCGTCACCCCTGCCGCAATTTCCCTCTTAATGGTGGCTATAGAGAGATTAAAAAGAGAGCGTGGAAATAAAAAAGCTCTTTAGGGATGGGCTTGGAGAATTAGGGCTTACACCCTCAGAAGAACAGATACATGCCTTCATGGCCTATCTCTCCGAGCTCAAGAAATGGAATAAGGCATATAACCTTACCGGCCTTAAGAAAGATGAAGATATTATTATCAAACACTTCCTTGATTCCTTGCTTTATCTCAAGGCAATGCCCGCTGGTGAAATAAAGGTTGCTGATGTTGGAAGTGGTGCAGGGTTTCCAGGGATACCTATAAAGATTATCCGACCTGAGATAGAGATGTATCTCATTGAGCCTTCAAGAAAAAAGTCTGCATTTCTCAGACATATCATAACCCAGCTCGGATTGAAAAAGATTGAGGTAATAGAAAAGAGGATTGAAGAGGTAAAGGTAAATCGAGAATTATCGGCGCCTGTAGATATAGCAGTTACCAGGGCGCTCTTTGAAATTAAAAAATTCATCAAAAAAGCGTCTCATATTGTTAAACCAGACGGGATATTTGTTCTCAATAAAGGACCAAAGGTCAAAGAAGAGATAAGGACACTGAAGGATGTAAAGTATGAGATTTTACTTATCAACTTACCCTGTTCTGATGTAAATCGCTATCTTGTTATGCTGAATCTGCAAAAGAAGATTTTTTAATCCTGTCTCAATAATTTGGCATGGCCTTCAGCTATGACTGTGTTGTCTGCTTTTTTCACGATAGCCGATGCCTCGATAACCTTTTTACTTATCTTTATTATTTCAGCCTCGACGATAGCCTTTTCTCCAGCCATAAGCGGGTTCTTAAATCTCACGGTAATCTCTGCAGTAACAGCAGGCATACCTTGCATCAGTGAAGCCTTCACCATTGCTTCGTCAAGCAGGGTAGAGATTATTCCACCATGTACAATACCTTTGTATCCTTGATGAATTTTCTGAGGAATAAATTCAGTTATTACCTTTCCATTATGAATACAGAATGTAAGATGAAGGCCGTGAGGATTTTGCTCTCCACATACAAAGCAGTAATGATCGTCTTCTAAGGTATTTTTCATTCAGGAAGATTTAGACATTACAAATGAGATCACTTGTTCATCATTTCAAGAAAATCCTTGTTGGCCTTTGTTCCTATGAGTTTTCCGAGAAGGAATTCCATACTTTCAACCGTGCTTAACGGAGTAAGAACCTTTCTCAGTATCCACATCTTGTTGAGCACATCCTTATCAACAAGGAGTTCTTCCTTTCGTGTTCCAGAGGCATTAATGTCAATGCTTGGGAATATCCTCTTATCAACGAGTTTTCTGTCGAGATGCAGTTCCATATTTCCTGTGCCTTTGAACTCCTCGAATATGACATCGTCCATTCTACTTCCTGTGTCAACCAGGGCAGTTGCCAATATGGTAAGGCTGCCACCATCTTCTATATTTCTTGCAGTACCAAAAAATCTTTTTGGTTTCTGGAGTGCATTTGAATCAAGTCCGCCTGAAAGGACCTTGCCGCTGGTTGGTATGATTGCATTATAGGCCCTCGCAAGCCTTGTGATACTGTCAAGGAGAATGACAGCATTGCGTTTGCACTCGACAAGGCGTTTTGCCCTTTCAATGACTATCTCAGAGACCTGGCAGTGCCTCTGCGGTGGTTCATCAAAAGTTGAGCTTATTATCTCTGCTGCTGGAACCTGTCGTTTCCAGTCTGTTACCTCCTCAGGTCGTTCGTCAATCAGAAGTATGATCACGTGGATATCTCGGTGATTTTTCTTGATAGCCTTTGCTATAGACTGCAGAAGCATTGTTTTGCCAGTCCTCGGTGCAGCAACGACCATGCCCCTTTGTCCCATACCTATAGGTGTTATGAGATCCATTACCCTTGTAGAATAATCATTCGGGTCATATTCAAGTTTGATCTTTTCAGTTGGATAGTAGGGGATAAGATTATCAAAGAGTGGTCGGGTTATATTTTCTTCTGGCGGTTCATGGTTGATTGCCTCTACCTTCAGGAGGGCGAAGTATCTCTCATTTTCTTTCGGTGGTCTTATCTGACCTGAAACAAGGTCACCTGTCCTGAGGTTAAATCTCCGTATCTGTGACGGTGATATATAGATATCATCAGGTCCTGGCAGATAGCTGTAGTCAGGGGACCTCAGAAAGCCGAATCCATCAGGAAGGATTTCAAGTACCCCTGCTGAAAAGACATACCCTGTTTTTTCTGTCTGTGCCTGTAGTACCGCAAATATGAGATCTTGTTTCCTCATGCTGCTGGCACCTTCTATCTTGAGTCCTTTCGCTACCTCCATTAATTCATCGATGGTTTTATCCTTCAGTTCTGACATAGGTGTGGTATCCGTCAATAAATTCTTTTTTTGGCTCTCCATTACTAAACTCCTCTTTGGATTTAATTATATGTGGTGGTTTTTATACCCCTGTAGGTCTTGTACCTATCCAGGAAGGTTTTTACGATTTTTACAAGAAGAATATATCTTGCTGATACCATACTAAAAGATGTAAGAATTTGTCAATACCATACCAAACCATACCAAAATACCTTAGCCAGGGACATATTTGGACTTTACAATTTTCTCTATGAGATGTTAGATTTCTGTAATGAAATATGGAGAAA
The DNA here is from genome assembly GCA_020062205.1 of Thermodesulfovibrionales bacterium. Taxonomy (GTDB): domain Bacteria; phylum Nitrospirota; class Thermodesulfovibrionia; order Thermodesulfovibrionales; family SM23-35; genus VGWY01. The sequence goes on along the minus strand of JAGUWT010000109.1, from coordinate 166 downwards.
AGGCAATAAAAAAGGCACGCTTAGAGACGTGGGATAATCCGCATCCAGAGCGTGACTACGAGATTCATATCAGTTTCCCTGAATTTACCTGCCTGTGTCCACGTTCCGGATACCCAGATTTTGCAACTATTCAGATAAATTATATCCCCGACAAAAAGATCGTTGA
>JAGUWT010000249.1 GCA_020062205.1 Thermodesulfovibrionales bacterium | reverse complement strand
TCCTTGAAAGAATGGAGTTTGTTTTCTATGACGCAGAGACAAAGTTAATACGTGCTCATAAGGAACCACCACAGAATATAAAAGTTATTCTCATCGATGAGGCATCTATAAAGGCAATGGAAGGGATTCTGGGAAGATGGCCCTGGCCAAGAGAAATATGGACTGATCTGCTCGATTTTCTTTCTATCGGAGGTGCAAGGGCTGTGCTCTTTGACATACTGTTTACAGAGAGACAGGGTGGTACCCATGACAGTGCCCTTGTGGAAGCGACAAGGACCTCCGGAAATGTGTATCACAGCATGATGATTTTGAGAGAGGAACTCGTTGATGAAGAAAACAAGTCAGGCCTCAACAAACCGATACCAGAGGATTTTGTAAAGAGGTTTTCTCTCAAGGGGGTTCATGACTCATTCCTCACAAAACCTGGTACAGAAAGCAACAATTATACAATTCCATTCACTGACCTTTATACAGTTTCAAAAGGCATAGGAGTTGTTGAGTTTACACCGGACAGCGATGGTGTATTCAGAAGGACAAGACCTTTGAGGGAGTATCAAGGGAAATATTATCCTGTGCTTGGTTTGTCTCCAATCGTAGATGAAAACACTGAGATAGGAATTAAAAGGAATGCTATTTCCATAAAAAATCGAACACTGCCTATTGATAAAACGGGGAATTATCTTATCAATATGTATGGAAAAGTAGATGCTTATTCTATAAGCGGGATATTTGCATCCATGCAGAAAATCAGAAAAGGCGAGGTTGAATCCTTGATAATCAATCCGGAGGAATTTAGAGACAGCATTGTATTCATTGGTGCAAGTGCAGTTGGTGTAGAAGATCTCAAGTCTACATCTATTGGCCCAAGAACGCCGGGCGTATTACTTCATGTATCCTTTCTAAGTAATTATCTGTTGAATGATTTTCTCCATCCGCCAAAGAAGATTATTACCATCTTTTCAATACTGATCGGAGCATTCCTTACAACATATGGTGTGCTTTTTTCAAAGAGGTATCTCATAAGGACCGTATTCCCCGTTGGGATGTTTATCTTTTATAGTGGGTGTTCCCTTTTTGCATTTCAGATGAACTATATCATAGAGGTTGTCCCTTTTGTCCTTTCTCTGGTCTCAAGCAGTTTTATCTCTCTCGGTTACCTGACGTTTACTGAGGCAAAGGAGAAGAGAAAGGTTTCACAACTGTTTGCCCAATATGTCTCGAAGGAAGTACTTGATGAAATAGTGCGCCACCGTATGGATTATCTGAAGGCAGGTGCCGGTTCAAAGGTGGAGATAACAGTTTTGTTTTCTGATATCAGGGGATTTACAACCTTTTCAGAGAATACAACTCCTGACAGGGTAGTTGAAATGCTGAATTGTTATTTTTCCCATATGGCTGAAATAATCCTTAAATATAATGGAACCCTCGACAAATACATTGGTGATGCAATAATGGCATTCTGGGGTGCACCTGTTCCTACCACTGATCATGCAGAAAAGGCAGTACGGACAGCCATAGAGATGCTCAATGCCATTGACGAGGTGAATAAAATCCTTAAAAGCAAAGGATATGAATTTGAACTCAGAATAGGCATCGGGATAAACACGGGTATTGCAACCATCGGAAATATTGGTTCTGAAAAGAAATTAAACTATACAGTCGTAGGAGATACAGTGAACCTTGCATCAAGGCTGGAAGGGTTGACAAAAGAATTCAACAGTAGTCTAATAATATCGGAATACACACATGAGAGGATTAAGGATAAAATTGCCTGTAAGTCCCTTGGTAACATCAAGGTGAAAGGCAGGGAAAAACCAGTAGAGATATATACACCTGAAAAAGAATATTTAAAGAATAAGCTTTCTGGAGAATGAGGGAGGGATTTGTTATGGATGAATATGCTACAAAAAAAGATTTAGAAGGGTTTAAAGAAGATATAAAACAATACATGGGAATCCTTGCTGAGGATTTTCAGCATAAACTTGATTTTGTTATAGATGGACAGGAAGATATAAAAAAAGAAGTCAAAGAAATTCATAAAGAACTCGTTGCCCATAGGGACAATACTGAGATTCATGCCCAACAGGCAAAAAGAAAACGCAAATAAATAACTGGAGGTGCCTCATGGTAAAGAAGATTTCACTATTGACAATACCCTTTTTGATACTTTTATTCAGCACATCGCTCATTGCAGAGGATGTTTTTTATGTGCAAAGTCTCAAGGCAAAGGTTATGTCGGCTCCTTCGTTTAAATCTGTAGTTTTAGGAGAAGTCAGCAAGGGAAATAAGCTTGTTGCAACCGGCAGGGAGGGTAGTTGGGTAAAAGTAAGATATGATGCAAAAGAGGGTTATGTTTCGTCCCTTTTATTGTCAACCCATCCACCTATTGAAAAGCAGGCTTTTCTCAAAGGTGAAGAGCCTGAGATCAAAGAGGGTGTACGACGCAGGGCATCTACATTTGCAAGTGCTGCTGCAGCAAGAGGGCTTACCCAGGATGACAGAAGGAGAATAAGCAGGGAAGAGAAGATTGATTATGGATCGCTTGAGAAGGTAGAGGCCCTTTCTGTAAGTTCAGAAGAGGTCATGAGATTTATGGAGGGTGGCAAGAAATGAAACGATTAAACACTCCTGTCATTTTCATAATTGCATTTGTTTTACTTCCTATTATTTCTTCTGCAGAAAATAATTGGAGACAGAGGGTAACAGCAGGAGAAGAGATTAGTAAAGCAGATATCACAGAAGAGGTCATCTTCGGCAGGGAGGTTGCTGCAAGAATACTGGGCAGATATAGTCTTTACGACAATCCTCAGCTTATGAAATATGTAAACCTTGTTGGAAATGCAGTTGCATTGAATACAAATAGACCTGAGATAGAATTCCATTTTGCGGTACTTGATACAGCAGAAATAAATGCCTATGCAGCGCCAGGCGGATATGTCTTTGTAACCAGAGGTGCACTTTCTCAGATGAAGGATGAATCGGAATTGGCAGGTGTCCTTGCACACGAGATAGCACATATAACAGAAAAGCACATTGTTAAGGAACTCAATATACGTGGCACAGAGGATTCTCCAGTTTCAGGTCTTGCAAGGGCAATAGGCGGAGCAGGCTATGAGGCAGCAAAGGTTGCCTTTTTCCAGGCGGTTGACAAGGCTTTGGATATGCTCTTCAGGGATGGCTATAAGAGAGAGGATGAGATTCAGGCAGACAAGGATGCAGTGGTATTTTGTGCACTCACTGGTTATGATCCATCAGCGCTTTCAAGGTATCTCAACAGGATTAATGGTATGAAAGGAAAACAGACTGAAGTGCTTGACAGGACACATCCAGCGTATGATACAAGACT
>JAGUWT010000071.1 GCA_020062205.1 Thermodesulfovibrionales bacterium | reverse complement strand
TTTGCCTCTTATCTCCACATGTGCATCACCATTGGATGCCTCAACAATCTTATAAGGCAGCCTCTTCCTTGCATGTTCTCCCTCGGGAGTATTATATTTCCTTCCCATCAGCCTCTTGATGGAAAATATTGTGTTTTCAGGGTTTGTGATCGATTGCCTTTTTGCAATCTGACCAACAAGCCTTTCACCCTTTTCAGTAAAAGCCACAACAGATGGAGTTGTCCTGCTTCCCTCCTGGTTTGGGATTACGACAGGCTCACCTCCCTGAACAACAGCAACAACAGAGTTTGTTGTTCCGAGGTCTATTCCAATTGTTTTCCCCATGTTAAGATTCCTCCTCTATTTTTTTAGTGAATAGTTGTTAGTGAATAGTATTTAGTTAAAAGACAAAAAACTTTTCACTGTTCACTATTCACTGTTTCGGGTTTCTTTGATACCGCTACAAGAGATGGCCTCAATACCTTATCCTTTAACATATATCCTTTCCTGTATTCCTCCACAACTATCTTTTCATCAACATCATCCCGCTCGATCTGTGCCATAGCATGATGTATTGAGGGGTCAAAAGGTTTCCCTGTTGCCTCACTAGCACTCAGTCCGAATTTTTCGAGTGTCCTCTGGAGTTCCTTTAAGGTTATTTCTACTCCCTGTACAAGCCCTTTCGATGCCTCATTGGAGGAATGCCTCAATGCCATCTCGAGGTTATCAATTACAGGAAGTAACTCATACAACAGACTCTCATTACCATATTTTACAAGTTCTTCTTTATCTCTATTGACCCGTTTCTTGTAATTTTCGAATTCTGCATACAGTCTTACATATTTGTCATTCATCTCCTGAAGTTCAGCAGCAAGTTTCTCTGTTTCGCTCACAGGAGGTTCTTCGGTTATCTCAGTGCCTTCTTCAATGATGGACATTTCGTCTTCCCTCATTTCACGATCTTCCAATGCTTCCTCCTTACAGGTCGTAGACCTACCTTTCTCCAAGCATCCTTGTAATAAATTTTGCTGTATTATCAATGATTGAAATTGCCTTTAAATAGTTCATTCTTGTAGGACCGATAATGCCAACAACACCGACCGGTCTACCGTCCTCTTTGCATGATGAGACGACAACGCTGAATTTTTTCATCTCATCCATTGAATTCTCTGAACCAATTATTATCTGTACCCCGTCAAGGTCCGCGAGTTTATCAAGTAACTTTATAATAGTGTGTTTTTCCTCAATTGCCCTTGATAGCTCTTTGATTTTCTGGAGATCCGCAAAATCAGGAAGTTCGAGTACCTCTGAGAGACCTGATACAAAAAGGTCGCCAAAAGGAAATGATAATGCCTCCTGACATATCCTGATCGCCCTTGAGATAAGTCTGTCGCACATAGTCTTTTCCCTCGACATCTCTTTGAGAATCTTGAGGCGAATCTCATCAAGTGTATATCCGGAAAATTCCGAGTTCAGATATGATGCAATTCTATTCAGATCCTTCTGCGTAATTTCTGAGTCAAGGGATAGTAGTTTGTTTTTAATCATTCCCTCATCGGTAAAGAGGATTGCAGCCAATTTGTCAGATTTGTACTTGAAGAGTTCAATCTTGTTCAGGGTTGTCACATTGGGCTTGGGAGACATTGCAATGCCGAGATAATGGGAAACCATGGATATGGCTTTTGATGTTTCAACAAGAAGGATGTCTATATTATCTCTTAACGTCTCGAGGTTAAGATAGATTTCTTGAATGCGTTCTATGTCTGTAGACCCTCTTTCTAACAGAAGTGAATCAACGTAGAGTCTGTAACCCCTGTCTGTTGGTACCCTGCCTGCTGATGTGTGTGGTTGTGTAAGTAATCCCATCTCTTCAAGATCAGCCATTATATTCCTTATGGTAGCAGGGGAGAGTCCAAGCGGATGCCCCTTTGCCACTGTCCTTGATCCCACAGGATCCGGGAGGTTTATATAGTTCTCGACAATCGCACAGAGGATTTTTTTGCTTCTTTCATCTATCATTAGCATATTTTAGCACTCTCCGTAGTAGAGTGCTAATACTTTACCAATTATGTGTTCGATGTGTCAAGCAGGGGTATGAATTTAAAATGGCAGGAATTTAGGTAGTTTGAACCCTTTTTTGCCCTTAAACATCTTGAGCATTCTCTTTATTTCAATATACTGCTTGACAAGTCTGTTTACATCAGCAACAGTTGTTCCACTTCCTATGGCAATCCTTCTGCGTCTGCTTCCATCAATGATATTGTAATTTTTCCGCTCCTTTTTCGTCATGGAGTTTATGATTGCCTCGATCTTTACAATTTCCCTTTCATCAACATCAAGATTCTTAATCTTATTCATGCCTGGTATCATACTGAGTATATTTTCCAATGGTCCCATGCTCCGCAACTTTTTCAGATGGTCTTTGAGGTCATCAAAGGTAAAGGATTCATCTAATATCGTTTTCTGGAGTTTTTCAGCCTCTTTCTGGTCAAAGGATTTTTGAGCCTTTTCTATCAGGCTCAGGACATCACCCATGCCTAGTATCCTTGAGGCAATCCTTTCGGGATAAAAAGGCTCAAGCATCTCTATTTTTTCTCCGACACCAATAAATTTTATTGGTTTCCCGGTTATTGCCCTGATAGAGAGAGCAGCTCCTCCTCTTGCATCACCGTCCATCTTGGTGAGTATGATCCCATCAATGCCTATCTGGTCCTCAAAGTTTTTTGCTATGTTGACGGCATCTTGTCCTGTCATTGCATCTGCAACAAAAATAACCTCTTTTGGTGCAACACTTTCCTTTATCTTCTGTAACTCGGTCATCAGCGATTCATCTATGTGTAATCTTCCCGCTGTATCGAGGAGAACGATGTCTCTCGCATCAGTCTTTGCCTTTTTAACGGCATCCTGGCAGAGCGTTAAGGGATTGTTCGTTTCTCTCGAGTGATAGACAGGCACGCCAATCTGAGCACCAAGTGTCACGAGTTGGTCTATTGCAGCAGGCCTCTGAAGGTCTGCTGCCACAAGCATCGGCCTTCTCCCTTCTTTTTTGAAAAGCCGTGCTAATTTAGCAGATGTCGTGGTCTTGCCCGAGCCGTGCAGTCCGACCATCATTATGATAGTCGGAGGATTAGGGGATAATTGTATTCTTGTATTTGTCTTTCCGAGTAGTTCACAGAGCTCTTCATTTAGTATCTTTATAACCTGTTGCCCGGGGGTAAGGCTTTCAAGGACATCCTTGCCGATAGACTTTTCTTTTATCTTCTGAGTGAAATCTTTTACAACCTTGAAGTTGACATCAGCTTCTAAGAGGACAAGCCGTATCTCTTTGAGTGCAACCTCAACATCCTCTTCTTTTAAGAGACCCTTTCCTCTTAATCGTTTGAATATGGATTCTAATTTCTCACTCAGTGCTTCAAACATATATTTATCCCCATTGATAATATTATTGCAGCTCTCTAATTTACAGTCATTCCTGCGGAAGCAGGAATCCAGAAAAAAAGAATTGGAATCCTGTTTGTACAGGAGAACCTGGATTCCGCATCACGTGCGGAATGACAGACTTGTACATAATTTCTTTGCGTATTTGATACCTCGGAGATTTGTTGCGAGGCATCAGGCATTCAGGAGAGATTCTATCAATGTCTTTAACTGCTGCTTGGGGACAGCACCAACTATCTGTTCAACCTTACGGCCATCTTTTAAAAACATAAGGGTAGGGATTCCCATAATCTTATATGTACTTGCAATATCCGAGCTTTCATCAGTATTCAGCTTTAAAAATTTTACCCTTCCGGCATACTCCTTTGCTAACTCCTGAACTAAAGGTGCAACAATCCTGCAAGGGCCACACCATGGCGCCCAGAAATCTACCATCACAAGTCCTTGAGCCTTGATCACTTCGCTATCCCATGTAGCTGATGTAACCTCCGATACGCCTTCTGCCATATAAACCTCCTGTAACCTCGCGCAACGTGCCGAGGGAAATAACTTAGATTAACACATTATATTTTCAAGAGAGATTCTTTGTCAATGTTGCGGATTGAATGTGTTGCGAATTGAACTGAGACTTGGCTACGGGCTTTTTAGACTATTCACAAATTCTCTGTTTCCAAAATACCAATCGACAGTTTTTTTGATGCCTTCTTCTATCGTGGTTTTTGGATACCAGTTCAATTTTTCTTTCGATTTCTCAATATGAGCCCATGTGGCAAAGACGTCAGCAGGATGCCGTGGTATGAACTTTATAACAGCTTTTTTACCAAGAAGGTCTTCTATCATGTTTATCACATACATTAATCCGACAGGGTTGTCATTGCCAAGATTGAATATTTCATATCCGAAAGGCTGGAGGCATTTCAAGGTTCCATCAGCTATATCGTCTACATATGAAAAATCCCTCTGTTGCTTACCATCTCCAAATACAGTTATCGGGATACCATTGTCTATATTTTTTATAAAGATAAAGATGCTCATGTCAGGCCTTCCTGCAGGGCCATAGACAGTGAAATATCTTGGTATGCTTATGTCGAGGCCATAGAGATAATGGTAGCTGTAGCAGAGGACCTCAGCACCCTTTTTTGTCGCTGAATACGGTGCAAGGGGAGCATCTGTTCTGTCTATTTCCCTGAAAGGCATTTCGTTGAGACCATAAAGGCTTGAGGTGGATGCCAGCACAAACTTTTGAACCCTGAACTCCTTACAGCATTCCAGGAGATTAAGAGTGCCTTTTACATTGGTATCGAGATAAACCCATGGGTCTTCTACAGATGCCCTTACTCCTGCCCTCGCTGCGAGATTGATAACAGCATCTATTTTATCATTTGCAAATACTGCTTTAACTGCATCAAAACTGCTTATGTCACATTGATGAAAATTGAATGCGTTCACTGTTTTTAGTTGTGCGAGCCGCCATTCCTTTAATCGTGGGTCGTAGTAATCATTCAGGCTATCAACACCTACAACATTCATCTTTTCCTCAAGCAATCTCTGTGATACCTTCCATCCGATAAATCCAGCACATCCGGTCACCAGAACAGTCTTCATAACCTTATCTCCTAAACCCTTTTCTTGAGCCATTTCTTTGGGTCAACAATGACAAATCCTTTCTTCCCATTTGAATAGACAACCCTTGCTATCCTTGAATTGAGCATCATCCTTTTACACATCACGCACGGTTCAGAACTGCATTCGTTGTTATCATCATCAGTCCCGGAAATATATATTGTCGAGTCTCTTAATTCATCAACAGATGCACGAATAATCGCATTCGCCTCTGCATGAATGCTGTGACAGAGCTCGTATCTTTCACCATGGGGAATCTGGAGCTCTTTCCTCGTGCATTTCCCTACTTCAAGGCAGTCCTTCATTCCTGAAGGAGCACCATTATAGCCTGTACTCACAATGATGTTGTCCTTCGTAATGACTGCACCATATTTTCTTCTGAGACAGGTGGCCCTTGTAGAGACGGCCTTTGCAATACCGATAAAGTATTCGTCCCAGTTAGGCCTTAGCCTTTTATGTTGCTTCATTAGAAAATCTTTTTCCTCTTTAAAAAACAGCACTCAGTATGCCAGAAACATCGAAAATCTTCAAACCATCAAAAGGATATAGTGCTCTTTATCGGTATTACATAGTAACCAGGAGAAACCTTGTAATTATCTATCATTGAGAAGATGTAGGAATTACCTGTGAAGGATGAATCAGGCATGATCTCCATTGTCAGATCCATA
>JAGUWT010000208.1 GCA_020062205.1 Thermodesulfovibrionales bacterium | reverse complement strand
CCTTGCCATCAACTATCTGCAATGCACCTTCTGAACATGTACTTACACAATTGCCACAACCATCACAGAGTTCTTCGTTGATTGTTATTATCTTCCTTTTCATCTTAATCCTCCTGATAAATTATATTTGTGTTTTAGGTTGTAGCCGCTACCTTCATGTTGTGTGATTCATTTTTGGATGACACTGAACGCACGCTGAAGCCTGCGGATACAAATACTTAATCCTCTTTTTGTGTTCATGATTTTAGGATAGATGAAATATGGGTAAATGTATTTGACTAAAGTCAAGCGGGAGAAAGTTATAGCGTAAGAATTCTTTATAAAATCCCCCCTCACCCCACTTTGCTAAAGGGGGGGTACTCCATACAATTCCCTGAAGAACCTCTAATTAAAGCACAGTCCATTGCTGTGGCAAGAAGAGTCTCTCGTATGTCATAAGAGCAAATCTGTCTGTCATACCTGCAATAAAGTCACATACCATCCGATGTCGGTACAACTCGATCCCGGATTTATGTATCTTTTCTTCCTTTGGTATATCGCCAGAGACCTCTTCCACATGTTCGAGATAGTAGGCATATAAATCATGCAGAATCTTCTTTGCCTTTTTAAATTCTTTCATTAACTTATTGCTTTCATACACCCGTTCAAAGAGAAAATCCCTGAGCATATAGGTAGCAGATGATATGTCATCACTCATATGGAGATCCTCAAGGTCTGTCGCTAACAAACAGTATATAAAGTCTTTTACCATGGTATCTATCCTTTTTGAATGGGTATCACCTAAAACTCTCATAATCTCTTTTGGGATGTCTGACTTTTTAATCACCCCTGCCCTCAGTGCATCATCAAGGTCATGGTTTAGATATGCGATAATATCAGAGACACGTACTACCTGTCCCTCAAGGGTATCTGCCCTGTCTGCCTTTGTCTCAGGGATTATGAAACCTTTTCCCTTTGAGTGTTTGACTATTCCGTTCCTCACCTCATAGGTAAGATTCAACCCCTTGCCACCCTTCTCAAGGAAATCCACAACCCTGATGCTCTGCTTATAATGATCAAACCCTCCAGGATGAATCTCTCTCAGAATTGCCTCACCTGCATGCCCGAATGGCGTGTGGCCGAGGTCATGACCAAGTGCAATCGCCTCTGTTAAATCTTCATTTAATCTTAATGCCCTTGCTATTGTCCTTGCTATCTGTGATACCTCGAGCACATGGGTAAGCCTTGTCCTATAATGATCCCCTCTTGGGGCAAGAAAAACCTGTGTCTTGTGTTTCAGTCTCCTGAATGACTTTGAGTGAATAATCCTGTCCCTGTCCCTCTGAAAGCATGTCCGAATCTCACCTTCTTTTTCAGGCTTTAACCTGCCCTTGCTATGTGAACTCAGGCATGCCTTCGGATGAAGAATCTTTTTTTCTATCTCTTCTGTCTGCTCACGAATAGTCATTTGATTTGTGAAGAAAATAATCCTGAAATCAGGACTGCATCATCAATAACCCTTTCTTCTATATTCTTCATTCCCACCTTTAAAAGCCAGCCCTTTATCTCATCTGGTGAATAACATCTTCCCCCCTCTGTATTGACAAGCATATTTACTGAAAACAGGGCACCCTGCGGAGGATGTGTTCTGTCCTTTGAAATAGAAAATTCCTGGATAACAACCCTTCCGCCATTGTTTAGTGCTTTTTTACATTTTCTCAGTAACTGAAGATTATCCTTCTCTGAATATGCGTGTAAGATTTGACTGATAAAGATAAGGTCATAACCCCTGCCAATATCGTCGCTCATAAAATCACCGCTAATGAAATTGATACTATGTATCTTTTCCTTTTTAACAACCTTCCTTGCAATCGCAATGGTTTCTGGATAATCAAAGAGCGTTACATTAACTCCTCTCCTTGCCATCTCGATTGAATATGTTCCTGGTCCTCCGCCGAGGTCAAGGGCGGTTTTAACACTCTTTAGCCCGACTATCTTAATAATATCCTTTGCCTTTAAGGATGCGTTGTTATGCATGCCGAGGATAAATGCCTCATGGTTATGTGCCTTATGATAGGGTTTCCCTGTCTTTATAACCTCATCAAGACCTGACCAGTTCTTCCAGAGAGTATCAGCATGTCTTAACATATCACCCTGATAATAAAGGTATCCACTAACCAGAAACCTCGCTGCAAGAGGAGAGTTTGAATACATATTCTTCATTTTCTTCAGAAGGCCGAGCCCTGTGAGCGCATCAAGCAATATCTCTGTTGCCCTCACATCTGCTTTAAGTCTTTTAGAGATGGTACTAACTTTTTGAGGTTTTTTGAGATGATCAAATACTCTGTAGTTATTTGCAGTAAGAAGTACCCTTGCAGGCCTGAAACCTCCCCATATTTTCCTTAATTCTTTTACCTCTTCAAGAATCTTTGACATTATTCAATGCCCATCTTTTTGAGTGCCTCATCTGCTGTATCCCTTGATAAAGGTGCTTCTTCAGGAAGATAAAGCATGACCCCGCCTTTTACAGGTCTAAGGACAATCTTTCCCTCCTGAGCTAATCGGTTTGTTACCTCAACAGGATTTTCGCCATCAAAATATTTCTTGAAGGCGTTATTGAACCCTGAATAGACTGAGTGTATCCCCTTAAACCCTTCCTTCCTTAAACTTACGATTGCCTTTCTCACAAACTCCTCATGACTTAATTTCTCTGACATGGTTCCCTCCTTCCTTAATTGAGCGACTTGTGTTATTTACACGTTTCCTTCCGTCATTCCCGTGCATACGGGAATCTATTTCCTTGATAGAGTTCCCTGCTTTTGCAGGGACGACGTCTGGATTCCTGCTGAAGTTTATCCCGTACCACGATACGGGGCAGGAATCGACATGAGACAGCACACAAGCAAATAGCGGTTAGGGAAAAATCCTAAATGCTAATTGTTTGCCGCTAACCTCTGCCTTTCCCTGCAACTACATATCCTTCGTTAATGTATGTAATAAACTCCTCTATATCATGTAAGGATGTAGCTATTTTACATTGGGGGAGGGACTTTAGAAACTGTATCCCATACCTTTTTGTCCAGATTCTCGAATCCAGGATAACTACAACTCCCCTGTCTGTCTTTGTTCTTATGAGCCTTCCAAAACCCTGCTTAAGCAAAATAGCAGCCTGTGGTATCTGATAGTGATAAAAAGGATTTTTGCCCTCTCTCACAAGTGCTTCTATCCGTGCCTCAATCACAGGTTCATCAGGGACAGCAAATGGCAATTTTGTTATGATCACGCATTGAAGGTCATCTCCAGGAATATCAATTCCCTGCCAGAAGGTATATGTGCCAAAAAGAACAGAATGGTTATTTTCGCGGAATTCCTGTATAAGCCTGAAACTGTCCATATTGCCCTGTCTGAGAATCTCAAGGTCAGGGATTTCTAACTTATCATATGTCTTTGTCAAAAGGCTGTAACTTGTAAAAAGCACAAGGGTTCTTCCCTTTGTAATTTCGAAGATTCTCTTAAGAAAACTTATCACGTCTTCCTCGAATCCTTCAGTACCCGGCTCTTTGATGTTATTAGGTATATAAAGTAATGCCTGTTTATTATAGTCAAAAGGAGAATAGAGTAAGAGTGTTTCTGCATCATTTAATCCAAGTCTTTCCTTTATATAGTCAAAATTGCCATTTGTAGATAGAGTTGCAGATGTAAGAATAGCAGGAGACAAAACATCAAAGACCTGTGTTTTTAAGATTGATGCAATATCAATAGGCGTTGCCACAAGTCTGAGCCTTCTGCCATCCTTTTCAGCCCAATAGACATGGTCTTCCAATTCCTGTTCAATTATTACCCGTAAAGACATGACAAAGGCCTCACATCTTAAGGCTAACGTCGTTATCTCTTTTATTTCTTCCTCCTCCTTAGAGGATTCCTGAAGCATCCCCAGTGCATCTGCAAGCTTCGTGAGTGGATCTGAAAGGTCATCCTTTATAAATCCTCTCTCATGGATCCTGAGGGTTGTGGAATCCTTTAATCTTTCCGAAAGCTCATGAAAGAAGGCATCTCCATGCATCCTTACAATATTGACAAGTGCACTTATTTCAGAGAGGGTGGTTTGATCGAGCCATTTAAGTTTTATCAGTAAACCCTTGCCGGTAGGACTCAGAATAGAATCCAGTAAATGTTTGAGTTTGAAGTTTGAAATCTCCACACCAAGATAATCTGTAGCCACATCCTCAAGTTCATGTGCCTCGTCAAAGACGGCAGAGTCAAATGAGGGAATGACATTCCATCCCGATACAACATGAGCAAAGAAAAGATGATGGTTCGTAACAAGGATATGAGACTTTCTTTCTATAAACTTTGCCTTCTGATAGAAGCAATCATCAAACCTTTTACAGTCTTTGCCATAACAGAGGTCGCTTTCTCTGCAGACCTTCTGCCAGAGCTGTTGAGGAATATCTATTTCAGCCCTGATGCCTTCTGATGTCCTCTTTACCCACCTCAGAAGTCTGTTAATCTCTCTTGTTTCATCTATTTCAAACAATCCATGGGTCTTTGCCTGATCGAGCCTCCTCAAACAGACATAGTTTTCACTGCCAAGGCAGAGGGCGAATCGCAGGTCCTTATGGATATGATCCTTTAGGAAGGGAAGCTCTTTTTCAATCAATTGCCTCTGAAGTGCTTTAGTATAAGTAGATACAACCGCCCTTTTCCCTTCTTGAGATAATACCCAATTGATCAAAGGTATAAGATAGGCAAGGCTTTTCCCCACACCTGTTCCTGCTTCCACTATCAGGTGATCTTTATTGCTTAATGCATCTTCAATCGCCAGAGACATCTGTAACTGCTCATTGCGGGGCTCATAGTCTTTGAGCAATTTTGAAAGTAATCCCTTTTCTGTAAATAAATTTTCCATATCCATTCCCTTACCCATTTCTTTTACACTTTGGACATAGTTTATGACAAGCCATACAGTATTTCTTTGAGCAATTAGGGCAAGTCTTTAAGCAATTGCCACAAACTATATGCAAATGATCATCACATATATAATATCCTTCAGTAGGGTTAAAGCATGACTCACATGGTAAAGAATCTATCTGCTTCATGATGGGATTATAGGTAACAGGGAACAACCTTGAGGCAAGGCGTCTCTTAATATTTATCCAGAAGACAGGCGCATTTGTCTCTATGCTGAAAATAGCAACAGGTTCTACCTTTATACTCAATGCATATTTTGATATTAAATCCTGAATCTTCCACTTTTGCTCTGCCTCAATTGCATCAAGCTTCCGGGTCAATAATTCAATATTATCTTGTTTTTCAGAAGCAATAAATTTTCTTTCTATAACAGTTCTGCTCTCGGCTTTAAGGGTCTCATAATATTCATAAACCCTCTTAATATCCCGATTGAGTCTTTTTTCAAGGCTTTTCTTAAAATCTTTTAATCTTGCCTGAATCATTCCAGTACATGCAGCATATGCTGATTGAAGAATCTTTAATGACCCGCACTTTGGGTGCTCTGGTGTAAAATCCACTTCTTTTAGTCTTTCAGCGAGATCATTAATGCTATTTTCAAATGGTGCTACAGACAGGTTCATACTGTTTATTAGCACTGGCAGTATGCCTTCATGTTTTTCATCAGATACCGCTGTATATTTAAAGTAGATTAATAAATAAGTGATGTCCTTGATTTCTTTTTTTTCTAAACGAAAAGTAGCATTCCCAAAAGCTATATTTTCAGAAAGAAGCCTTGATATTTTCTCCTTATGTGGGATATAAGTTTCACAGCGTGCAATAGTGAATTTTCCCCTGTTAGCAAAAAGGTTTCTTATTGAGATGAAAAACTCTGAATCATAAGATGCATATATGGCTTCATTAGAGGTTTCACCGTTTGAAAATGTCAATCTCGCATATTCAGGTATATTCAGGATATCTGAGACGTCAGGTGGGACAATAACATCAAAATAGCTGTTGTCTTCCTTATCCACAATAGCCCCGTGATAACTTAATATATCAGCTATAACATCGGGCAAAGGTTTATTCATTTTTTCTTCTCACTTTTGAATTTATATCTCATAGTCATCTCCAAATGTCTCGTTATCAATAACCTTTGTGTTCAGATACTTTTGCTTTGCATTTAAAAGGTCGTTGCCGAGGTGATCAAACCCCTTCTTCAGTTTCTCATTGTCACCACTATTGAGCCAGATTTCCATGACTATGTCTTCGAAGTCCTTATCCTCCCCTAAATATCCGAGTATTGGTTCGATCTCTCCTATAACCATCTCAAACATATTTATCTTACTATCCAGGATGTCAATGATATAATCTTCGATTGTATCTTTGATAGAAAGGTTGAATATGAACACATCTCTTGTCTGTCCTATCCTGTGCAATCGTCCAATCCTCTGTTCTATCCTCATGGGGTTCCAGGGTAGGTCGAAGTTTATTATGGTATTGCAGAACTGCAAATTCCTACCTTCACCGCCTGATTCTGTCGAGACTAGGACAGGTATTTCATTCTTAAATCTCGCAATTGCGATATCCTTTTCTCTGACTGGCATATCACCCTTGAAAGTAACATAGGGTGTTTTATGCCTCCGGAGAATTTCTGTAATAAAGTCCATGCTTTTAATATACTGGGTGAAGATAATCTTCTTTTCATCCGGATTTTTCATCAGTATCTCTATGAGTACCTTGCCCTTACAAAAATCTTCAAGACTGTTAACTGCATTAAGAATATTTTTTAATTCCCCATTCCCTCCAATAATCCCCCCTTGCCCCCCTTTATTAAAGGGGGGATGGGGGGATTTGAAAGGGGGAGGTGGGGTTGGCTCAATCATATTAAGAAGTGTATTCCTCAGGGCAAACGGGCTGCTCCCTGCCTCTCTTAAAAGGAGATTCTTCATCAGCCTGCTAAGATTTTGCTTCTTCAGATATTCATTAATTCCTTCATAAATTTCCCTTTCAATCTCTGTCGGCTCAAGTCTTAACGTGGTAGCAAATCTTTTTGGAAGCTTAAGGTCAATGGCACTTCTCGTATTTCTAATCATTACATCTCTCAAAAGATCTCTTAGTCTTTCTTTGTCTGCTGTTGCCTTTAGATTGCCTTTCTTGATGTATTCTTCTTTGAATTGTTTTTCCGTCTTGAACTGGCCCGGTTTTAAAAGGGTTATGAGATTAAAAAGCTCTATAAGGTTGTTCTGAACCGGGGTGGCTGTCAGGAGGAATATAAATTTCTTCTTTATATGATTAACAAGCTTCCAGGCTAAGGTTGCCCTGTTTCTCAGATGGTGTGCTTCATCAACAACCACAAGGTCATAAAACTGTTCGATTACCAGTGGCATATTTTTATTGCTTTTTGCTGTGTTAATGGATGCTATAATGAACCTCTGCTTCCAGAAGTTTATCTGATCATTCATAAATTCAATGTCATCAGTGGTGAGGAATTCTATACCAAATTTCGACTGCATCTCCTCCTTCCATTGTGAAACAAGTGGTGCTGGGGTCAGTATAAGGACATTTTTGATCATACCTCTCATGGTGTATTCCTTTATAAGCATTCCAGCCTCGATAGTCTTTCCAAGACCAACCTCATCGCATAAGAGCACCCTCCCGCGAAAATATTTGAGAACCTTTTTTACTGTCTCAATCTGATACCAGTATTTCTCAATATCAGTTATTGCATTCAGACATAAAAGCTCATCATATCCGCTCTGAATAGTCAGATATGTATAATCAATTAACATCTGCAATTCTTTTAAGGGAGATACGCCATCTCCTGTAAAAGAAAAATAAATCTCCTCATTAAAAGGTTCAATCTTTAAAGGTATGCTGTATGATGGGATTTGGATGGCAGCTTTTTCTACTTCTTCTTTCTTTTTTGATTTCTTGAACTCATCCTTTGATTCTTTTATTTGTTGCCTTTCTTTCTTTTCGGTCCTGACTCTTAACTCCAATCCCCCCACTCCCCCCTTTCCCAAAGGTGGGTGAGGGGGGATTTTAGCAAGTATATTCCATTCTTTATACTTTATGAAGCCCTCAAGCTCAATAAATATCTTCTTGGCCTTACTTTTAGTTTTAACCCATGGCTGTGTCTTCTGAAGTTCTTTAGCCTTTTTTAAATACTTTTTTGCATGATTAATATTTTCAAGCTCTGCCTCAATATGGCCGAGCAACATATAATCAAGCCATGATGAACGGATATTAGTTAGCTTCAGCAGCCACGGTTTACCCATCTCTGGTCTTTTCCATGGGAATACACAGAGATCAACAATATCCTCTAATAACTCGATATCATCAGGAAATTCATGGAGCATCTTCTCAAGACAGCTATAGGCCTTCCTGTATTCTTCCTTTTTGAGAAACCGTCTATATGCATTATAGGTATCTTCAGGTGTCTCAAATAACATCAGTGTATAATTCTCCTATAAACATTTTTTAGATTCATTATTGTCCTCATCTATTTTAAAAGTTTTTTAATCTCACGCTGAAAGGCACTATAATGAGTATAATGGTTCTTTATCTTATCAAAGAATGTCTGTGCTTCTGCTGTCATGCCAAGAAGATTTAAGGCCTCTGCACATGCAACAAGTAGGAGTGCAGCCTTATCATAACTTCCCCGATATTTATTGGATACTATGGCATCCACCCTTTTCTCTACAGATGAACTTGCCCATTTCATCTGTTTTATCCTTTCTTCTCCAGAAATATCTTTCACCAGGATGTCCTTTTCAACAACCGCCTTAAACCTCTTACTCTGTTCATCCTCATAGCCCTCTTTGCCCCTCCAGACCTTTATAACAACTGAATCACTCTTTAAGGGAATCCCTCTAACAGAAGAGACCATTAGGAATGGAACAGCAACAGCCTGTGAGCTGTTAGACCCAGACCATCCTAAAGGTTCACCTTTACTTGTAACGTCCCGCATCTTTTCATAGTTTTCAATCAGGATATAAGCCTGGACCAATAGTTCCTCAGGATTACTTATGAAAGAGTGTTTTCCCTGGTGTTCTTCCAGGAA
The DNA here is from genome assembly GCA_020062205.1 of Thermodesulfovibrionales bacterium. Taxonomy (GTDB): domain Bacteria; phylum Nitrospirota; class Thermodesulfovibrionia; order Thermodesulfovibrionales; family SM23-35; genus VGWY01. The sequence continues at coordinate 1,105 of JAGUWT010000208.1, read as the reverse complement.
GCTGACCACATCTTCCATTACCTTTAACTGGCCTGAACTCATGGCGCTTTCTCTAAGAGAGAGAAGCCGCCCTATATCAGGAGAGGAGAAAAACGCCTCTTTATAAATTTCAAAGACCATATTTCTATCTTCAACTTTTTTGGCAGATTGGGCGACCAGATCGGATATCTCTGCACGGATACGAGTTTGAGGAAGGATCACTTCAAGACTCTGTTGATATGCCTCAACAGCCTCTCTATCTTTTCCAGCTTCTTGTAGTTTGCTTATCCACACAAGATATACCTTGTGGAGCTTATTCCCGTGCTCTTTCGCAAGCCTTGACAGTCCTCCTAAGCCTTCGAGTTCAAAGATAATAGAGCACAACATATCGAGATTCTTCACATAACCCAACACTCTCATATTTTGAGCAAGGACACTCTCAAGTAAAATCCCCTTCATGTCTTCAAGAAACTGTCGCCAGTCTTCTGGTTTTGTTGTAAGCACATCTTCAACTGCTTTTAAATCGAAATCGGAAGATCCGATATACCTGATGTCATTAATCTCTTCAAAAATAACCTTTGCCCTTTCTTTTTTAATAGTTGTTTCATATAAGGCTCTAAGATACCTTGCCCTCGCTTCATCTAAATCTGTCTCAACCATCTCTGTTGGCGCAAGCTGGCCCGGGAAATGGCCTGTTTCTTCACCCATATGAAATGCCTTCAATAGTTTCCCATAGGCTAAAGAGGCAAGCTTCATATCGCCTGATAAAAACAACTCCCCTGCCCTATCAAATAATTCATCTATTTCATCTGCCCAGGATTCATCTCCCCATTCACGTTCATCGTGAATCTCGTCATCCCAACCCCAACCAGTTGAATATTTTCCATCTTCTATACGCTTCACAAAATCATCAATGTCAGTCAGCAGGGTATCATCCGCTGTAACCTCAGCCTTTTTCTCAGGACTTAGCTCGGCTAAAAAGAATTCCCTCTCATTTGGCTTGAGGTTTTTTGCCTTCATCAAAAGGATAGCCTTTAACTCCTCCTTAGAAAGCCCATCTATTTGTTTTTCTACTTCCTTCAGGAATGGCCCTAATCCCATCTTTTCTTTTTTCATAGTCAATCCT
>JAGUWT010000172.1 GCA_020062205.1 Thermodesulfovibrionales bacterium | reverse complement strand
TCAAGACCCACACCCATGACGATCATGAGCATACGCATACGAAGACGGTACATACCCACGAGCATAAACATGACGACGACCATCATAAGCATGAGCATAAGTGCTGCCACTAAAAGGGGAAGCCACAGGTTTTAACTTCAAGAAAGCCACGAAGGCTTAAATCTGGTCAGAAGACTGGAGAAAGTATTCGTGGCTTTCCCTTTTCTTCTTAATAGTATCCAGCAGGCATTGAAAATACTCCTTAGCTAACGTGTACTTTCTGCAAGCCATTTCAAACACTTTAACTGCCGGATGGCACAATTGCCAAATGTCTCCCCTGTGTGCAATGCAAACTCGTGTAATGGGTTGAGTTTGACATTACATCAGATTATGATTACCCCCTACCTTGACAAAACCTTTCCTTATACGGTATTTTTTAAATCGAAGTTTGAACACGAAGTTCAGACAGTAAGAATATATCAGAACACAGAGCCACGAAGGCAACAGATGCCGTGAAGGCATTGCTTTCGTGGCTTTTTTATTTTCATGTTAAAAAGTCGAAGCTATAGTACAAAAATAATATTTTGTGTATTTTCACATAATCTGCCTCTGGTCACTTGTTAACCCTCCGGAGGACGGGGTGCGATGGATTTGATCCGCACCCCGAGGGACTGATGATAGATTTCTTTATAAAGGGCGGTTTCCTTATGTATCCGATACTGCTCTGTTCACTCGCAGGGCTTACCATTCTGATTAATAAGTTTCTGCAGTTTAAAAAGATCTTACGGACCATCGGGAAACCCCTGAATGCTATTATGAATGAAAAACCTGTCCTGTTACAGCCTTTGATCGAGGGGATTGAAAACGGATATAATCAGCAGGAGCTCTCAGTCCTCGGGACGAAACAGGTGAGGGGTATCGAGAAAGGTATGAGCTGGCTTGGACTTATTGCAACAATTGCCCCGCTCCTTGGCCTTACCGGTACGGTTACGGGGATGATAAATGCATTTATGGTAATAGCCAACAGTACAAGCGTTACCCCCGCTATGCTTGCAGGCGGAATCTGGGAGGCACTCATTACTACCGCAGCGGGATTGTTCGTCGCAATCCCGGTTCATATTGGCCATCATTACCTTAAAAAGCAGGCAGATGATATAGCCTTTATCTTGAAAGAGATAACCACAAGTCTCTACATGAGAAAAAATAATGGAATTTAAAAGGCGAAGGCATTATCACGAATTCCTGAACATCGCACCGCTGGTAGATGTAGTCTTCCTCCTGCTCCTGTTCTTCATGCTTACCTCACATCTTGTTCAGGAACCCGCGATCAGGGTTACTCTCCCTGATTCAAAGACTGCTGAAGTACGGAATGAACCAATCAGGACAGTATTCGTTACGAAGAACGGGGAAGTATTTTTTACGGATAAAAGAGTGGATTTGAAAAACCTTGGCAGCGCCGGTGCCTCATTTCTGGCAGGCATAATGAGTGCTATTGTTTTTCCTCTGGACATGTTGAATAGTTACAGCAAGACGAGGATGCTGTTCAATAGAACTTATTCTACGAAAGTTTTGCCGGTGTATTTTCTACCCCAAGGCTCAGAAAGACAGATAGTTCATGTAAATGCCTTTTTGCTTCTTCTTTGTCATCGAAAGATACTATTTCTATGGAAGCAGTAGGACTCAAAAGAACTAAGGAATAAACGATACCTAAGTACCCTTCTTCAAGGGTTTCTGTTTTGGGTAAAATTGTAATTGAATCGCAATCAGTTATCGGCTGGATATTGTTTTTCTTGAAAAATAAAACCTTCGAATATTTATTGATTATTTTATCCCTGCGGTTTATTTCCAATACTTTCTTCTTTGTTATGAGAAGAGCTATTAACAATACAATAAGCACAAAAAATAAATAATGATCTTTACTAAAAGCCATGTCATTCTGTATGGCAAAGAGAAGAAAGAAAAGTATAAACAGGGCCATAAGGATAGCCCCGATGATTGCATTTGCCGGCTCTAATTCATACATCCAGATTTCGTTCGTTTTCTTAGACGTTGTTGCTTTCATCATGTCCTTCAGAATATGTCTGACCTCTTTAGTATTATCTCTATTACAATTATTGATATGTCAAATAGATATTATCTATCATTTATCAAACACTTATTGGTAAAAGTTATAAAAGACTCTTTCGTGAAAAAGTTGGAAAGCGTTTTAATAACCACAGAGACACAGAGGCACGGAGATTGACATATAAAAAAAATTAATATATTCAAGCTTTTTTGTGTTTATAATAAATAAAAGAGAAATTTGTTCTTATTCTCGGTGTCTCTGTGCCTCAGTGGTTAAAAGTTTTTTTTCAATGTAAATACGAAAGAAGGTTATAAAATGTTGCTCCTATAATTTGGTAGAATACACAAGGGAAATCGGTATCATGATAAGGGTTGAAATACCAGGAACAGGTTTGCTTGAGCTTGAGCATTTCGTCACTGACTTTTCAGGAACGCTCTCTGAAGATGGTGCATTGCTGCCAGGGGTCAAAGAGAAGATCAATGAGCTGTCTGAAAAACTCAAGATACACGTGCTTACCTCAGATACTTTCGGACGTGCCAGAGAAGAACTTGAAGGAGTAAGTTGCACAATTTACGTGCTTGAAGGGGAAGGGCATATAGTTCAGAAGGAAAAGTATGTAATTAATCTTGGTGCTGACAGGGTGGTTGCTCTCGGCAATGGAAACAACGACGAACTTATGCTGAGAGCAGCAAGACTTGGGATTGCCGTATGTCTCAAAGAAGGCTGTTCAACAAAGGCACTTGAAGCCTCCCGAATCTTTGTAACATCTCCGATTGACGCTATGAACCTGCTCATTTTCCCAAAGAGGCTCATTGCCACCCTGAGAGTTTGATATTTTAAAATACATATCTTGTAAATTTACTAACTGACAGGAATCTTAAAGCGTGTAAAAGAATTTAGGTGAGGGTGAAAAGATGATACCCCCTCACCTTGAAAAGAGGGAATAATCTATTTGACTTTATCGACCGGGTAATCAGCTTCCATCCATCCCTTTATTCCGCCAGGATAGCGATAAACGTTTTTATAACCAAGCCTTACAGCCCACATGGCTCCGTTATGACTGCGGGTACACTTGGTAAATCCACAGTAAATTACAATGAGTCTATCCTTATTCGGTCCAAGGAGTTTCTCATAGGCAGCCTTGGTCTTATCATCAAGACTTGTAACCTCTGGAATGGGGAACTCAAATGGAACAGCTCCAGGGACATGCTGTTTTTTATAGCTGTCTTCATAGGGCATGGTGTCAACTATCAGCATATCTTTCTTTTGATCAATCCAGCTTTTCAGTTCCTCGGTAGAGACAATATTATAACTACCTCTTGCAACTTCCCGTGCAAAATTCACAGCAATCTTTTCTGTGTCGAGTTCTTTACCCCCCAAGGCAGCCAGACTGCTACCTGATAAGCCAAAAATTAATACTGCACAGACTAACCACATCAAACATACCTTTTTCTTAAGCATCTTCATAACTCCTCCATTTATTTAGTTTTATTTTCGCCCATAGGCCATTGTATGTTTTACCATGAGACTGCGCCCATCGCGACCAATACAGATAAAATACTGCGGCTATCATCAGCAGATCTCGATAAAAGGCGTGCCAGAGACTTGCATGGCTTTTTAGTTCTCCAGGAGTGAAACATCCGCAATCGATATCAAGATTTTTCAAAATACCATACCACAGAACAAAGACAAACATAATCAATAAGCCAAAGATTGCGCTTAAACTACCCCGGATAGCAAAGATTAACCCCAGTCCAGCTAAAAACTCAAGGATTGGTAAGCCGATAGCTACAGGGGCAAGTAAGCCTTCAGGCACCAGATTATATTCTGAAATAGTATGGGCAAAAGCCTTCAGGGAAAAAAGCTTGCTGATACCTGCATATATAAAAATAAGCCCCAGACTTATACG
>JAGUWT010000266.1 GCA_020062205.1 Thermodesulfovibrionales bacterium | reverse complement strand
TAATGGGCAATGTTCTGAAAATAATTAAAAAAAATACTTGACAAGATTATTTTTTTTTGGTATTCATAAGCTATGCTTTTTGGCAAAAAAGGCACAATTGGGTTAGACATAGGGTCAAGCTATATTAAGGTTGCCCAGCTCAAAGATATCAAAGGTGGTTATGAACTTGAACTCTTTGACATGCTGCCCATCCCTCCCGACCTCGTTGTTGAAGGCTCTATCATAGATTCCTTCAGACTCAAGGACTCTTTGAAAGAACTCATACGCAAAGCAAATATCAAAATAAAAGATGCTGTCATTGGCATTGCAGGACACTCTTCTGTCATCATTAAAAGAATCTCCCTGCCCGAGATGTCAGAGGAAGAGCTTTCTGAATCCATTAAGTTTGAAGCAGAACAGTATGTGCCGTTTGATATTGAAGATGTAAACCTCGACTTCCAGATACTCGGACCAAAAGAAGAAGCTGGCCAGATGGATGTCATCCTTGTTGCTGTAAAAAAGGATGTGGTCAATGATTATGTTTCAGTTGCGAAAGAAGCAGGACTCAACCCTGTCATTGTTGATGTCAATTCATTTGCACTTGAGAATTTACATGAGGTCAACTATGAAATTGAACCGGAGAAGAATGTTGCTATTGTGAATATTGGAGCAAATACCATTAATATCAATATCCTCAAGGGAGGCATCTCTGTCTTTACGAGAGACAGTGCTGTCGGCAGTAATATTCACACAGAGGCCCTCCAGAGGGAATTCAATCTTACATACGAAAACGCTGAAAGGATCAAGAGAGGCGAACCACTCGAGAATGTATCACAGGAGGACGCATTTTTTGTTATTGAATCAACATCAGAGGAGATTATTGGTGAGGTTAATCGTTCATTCGAGTACTTCAGAAGTACAACTTCACAGACTGATATTCACGAGGTGATACTCAGTGGTGGTTGTGTACTCATAAAGGACTTTCCAAAACTCTTTGTCGAAAAAGTAGGGATAGAAACAAAGGTTATAGAACCGTTTAAAAACATTCAAATACCCAAAAGATTCGATATGGCATATATTCAGGAGATAGCACCGATTGCTGCTGTTGCCACAGGATTAGCCCTAAGGAGGCTTGGTGACAGATGATAAAGGTTAATCTTTTACCTATCGCAAGAAAGAAAAGAAAGAAACCAAAACCGATACCTTCGTTCGTCATCATTATGACTATTACAACCGTCGTGGTCGCTGTCATCATGGCTTACCTTGTCTTCTTTTTTAACTCCCAATTGGCTGCAAAAAAGGCTCAGTTCGCAACCAATGAACGGAAGATTGCAGAACTAAAGGAAAAGATAGCAGCAGTTGAAAATTTTGAAAATCTTAATAAGAGTATCCAGCAGAAGAAAAATCTTATCGAGCAGCTCAGAAAGAACCAGAGTATTCCTGTGAAGCTCCTCGACGAAATAAGTAACCTCCTTCCCAAGGGGGTCTGGCTTCAGACAATAACAGTCTCTGGTGAGAGTATCGATGTAGAAGGATATGCGTTTACAAACTCAGAGATTGTTTCTTATGTGGACAATATCAAGACCTCAAAGTTATTTTTTGATATCTATCTCCAGGAATCGAAAAGCTCTGTCATAGAGAATGTTTCCATTTATAATTTCAGACTGACATTTAAAATGAGGGCTTAAACAAATAATGCAATTAACCACAGAGAACACAGAGATTTAAAATAATGAGGAATGAGACTTTTAAGAAATTTTTAAAATTTGTAAATTACTCTGTGACCTCTGTGGCTTTTAAAATGCATGTTGAGGGCTTAATATGGCTATAAAAATCAATATTAAAGATTTGCCTCCATATGCACAATGGATTTTGACATTCCTTCCCGCATTAATCATTACCATCGTTGTTATTATTTTTGTTACTGTTCCAAAAAATAAAGAAATCAATGCCATTGAGATAAAAATTACCGCTCAGGAGAGCGAAATTGCAAAAAGTCAGTCAAAGGCTGAAAAACTTGCGGAATTAACACTAGAGAATGAACGGCTCATGAAAAGGCTGACAGAATTAAAAGAACAACTGCCTGAAGAAAAAGAGGTCTCCAGCCTGTTACGCCAGGTTTCAGAACTCGGTATTAGGTCAGGGCTCCAGGTATTACTCTGGAAACCAGAAGAAAAGAAAACCCATGCAAGCGGTATTGTTTATGAGATCCCGGTAGCGGTTGAGCTAACGGGCAGCTACCATAACCTTGGGTATTTCTTTAGCAGCCTGACAAAACTGAACCGGATAGTAAATATTGCGAATATAAGACTCGGTGACCCGAAAACAGAAAAGGAAAATGCTATCTTGAAGATAACATTTACTGCCACAACCTTTTCTGCCATCCCGGAAGCCGAGCTAACCCAAAAGCCAGCCGAGGGTAAGGGCACATGAAGTTAAGCTCTTACAAAACTACTTTAACCACAGAGAACACGGAGAAATAAAGAATGAGTACACAGAGTAAATTCTTAATTTTAAAAGAAAATGAAAATCTC
>JAGUWT010000115.1 GCA_020062205.1 Thermodesulfovibrionales bacterium | reverse complement strand
GTTGAGGAGGTATCCCTTATCTTTTTATAATTTCTTTGTGCTCTCTGTGATCTCCGTGGCTTTTAAAAAGTATTTTTCGACTAAGCAGCTATTTCGATGTTAGAAAAAGACATCTACATCCATTTCCCTCATTTTACCATCCTGAAGGCTTCTGCAGGTTCAGGGAAGACGCATAATCTTACAGAGAGATTTGTCCAGTTTATCCTGTCTGAGAGAATCCCACGAAACAGGATGAGAAATATACTTGCAATAACCTTTTCAAATAATGCTGCAAAAGAGATGAAAGAGCGGATACTCTTATGGCTTAAGTCTGTCTATTTCAATGACCCTGAAAGTTTAGCCGAGCTTTCGCATATCATCACATTAGACAGGGACAAGATGATGGATAAGGCAGAGCGGTTGATAGATGAGATAATAGATAATTACGCTGATTTTCAGGTACGTACTATTGATAGCTTCATGGCGACTATTTTTAAGGCTTCTGCTATTGATTTTGGCTATAACCCCGAATTTGATATTCTGATGAACAATGACGTGCTCATGGAATATGCATTCAACCTGTTTCTGAGAAATGTGAATGAAGGCACAGATGAAGCTGCATTGTTTGAGGAAATCATCAGGATAATCCTTGAACATAAAGGAGAGGAAGCTGCCTATCTATGGGACCCCTCAAAGACCCTTTTGGCAGAGATAAAAAAGATCTACAGAAAATTGTCTTCAATAGGGAAAAGGCCAAATATCAAGGACTATTCAAAAGATATGAATGTGATAAAAGACAAAATACGAGATGGCCTTGAAATGATAGAAAACATGAGAGGAGAGTCAGGCCTTGAAAAGAATAGAGGTTCTTCATATACCGATATTCTGGACATTGTCAGAGAAGAAAGATTTGCTGACCTCATAGGAAAGGGATTAAAGAAATATCCTGTTAATAAACCGAAGAAGGCTACTGGTCATGTAATGGATTATTATGACAAGATCGTCATCAAGTGGAATGAAGTTGGCAACTTAATCAATCAGTATATATCTTGTTATGCCCATTCATTTTATATGCCTTACCTTAAGTCGTATAAAAAATTCAGTGACACTATCGAGAGGGTCAAGAAACAGCAGGGTAAGGTATTTATTGAAGATATTAACAGATACCTTTCAGAGTACCTCAATACAGAGATAGTTCCTGATATGTATTTTCGCATAGGGGAGACAATCTTCCACTACCTCATTGATGAATTTCAGGATACATCTCCTATCCAGTGGAGGAACCTGTTCCCTCTCATAGAGAATTCCCTTTCGCAGGGAGGAAGTCTTTTTGTTGTTGGAGATACAAAGCAGGCAATCTATGGTTTCCGCGATGCTGATTATCGCATTATGAAGAGATGTGAAACCGAAAACGATTTCCCTTCAGCCAAACATGAAATAAGAGAACTTGGTACCAACTATAGGAGCCTGCAGAGGATTCTTGATTTCAATGAAAAGGTATTTAAAGAGATTGCAGTAGCAAGCAATACTTACAAAGATGCAGCAGAGAAAAGTAGTTTAAACGATTATATTCAGCAGGCTCAAGAAGGTAAGGGAACAACTGGTTATGTGGAGGTTACCCTTTTTGAAAGAGATGACGAAGAACCACCTGAAAGAGAAAGGATACAGAAACTCATTGAGGACTTAACCAAAAGAGGATATAGATACAGAGATATTGCCATATTGACAACAAGAAACGAGGATGTGGTGAAAACAAGTTCATGGCTTAACGAGAAGAATATCCTTTTTATTTCTTATAGCAGTCTCGACATAAGGAGAAGGAAAATCACAGGTGAAATAGTATCGTTGTTGAGGTTTCTTGACTCTCCACCTGACGACCTTTCCTTTGCGACCTTTCTCCTTGGAGAAATCTTTACCAAAACCCTCACCAGGTTCGATATGGGAATAGACAGAGAGAGACTCCGTGAATTCCTCTTTGCACATAGAGAAAATGCGCCATTGTATAAGGCTTTTCAGAAAGAGTTTAGTAATCTCTGGGAGAATTACTTTGCAGGACTCTTTAAATCAGCAGGCTATCTCCCTTTGTATGACCTTATTACAGAGATATTCAGCGTCTTCAGGGTATTCGAGTTAATGGAGGATGAAGAAGCGACATTTGCAAAGATATTGGAAGTGGTCAAAGACTTTGAGGGTGCAGGCTATAACAGCCTAAAGGACTTTCTCGACTTTGCCATTAATACAGAAATGAGTGAATCAGAGTGGAATATTGATGTGCCCAGAGGTATCGATGCTGTGAAAGTCATGACTATCCATAAAGCCAAGGGATTGGGATTTCCTGTTGTAATAGTCTTGCTCTACGGCGAGAAAAACAGAGGGTTTGATTACATAGTCCAGGAAATAAAAGACGAGGTCAGCCTTCTGAAGATTACCAGGAAGATATCGGAGTGTAATCCATCCATTGCAGATTTATATAACGAAGAAGCAATGAATGAAATGGTAAACAAACTCAACAGCCTTTATGTAGGGTTTACGCGGGCAGAGGAAGAGTTATATGTGATAGGTGTAAAAAGGGAAAGAGATAAATATCCTTTTGACCTGCTTCCTGCAGAGGGGTATGCTTCATCCGATAAACCCGAGAGAATTTCTGCGCATATTCTCGAAGGTATAGTAACTCTTTCCGTTCACCATCACCATCAACGGATACGGTTTCCAATAAGGCCTGAAGAATTGATAAGTATCGAAGAAAGGCGGAGAGGTGAATTCATCCACAGGGTATTCTTTTTTGTGGATTCTGTAGGTGAAGAATTCGAAAGAGAACTTGTGCAGATAATCAAAAGGGTCAAGGATGAGATGGCAGTAGAGTACCCTGATGACGAGGTAAGGGCTACAATTATGGGGATACTCAGTGATAAAAAGCTCAGGAAATATTTTGTACAGAAACCTGACAGGGAGATTAAAAAGGAACAGGAATTTGTTGACAGTGAAGGGCGTCTCTTCAGAATGGACAGGGTGGTCATTGACGAAGACAGGATTACGGTTATTGATTATAAAACAGGGAGAGATAAGGTTGCAGAAGAAGACTACATGGCTCAGATGAGGAACTACATGAAAATACTCAGGGGAGTTTATCCCG
>JAGUWT010000233.1 GCA_020062205.1 Thermodesulfovibrionales bacterium | reverse complement strand
CGTTTTTCTGAGATAAAACCCTTCAGATCTGACCTTCCCATCCATAACGCAAAGGGGGCAAAAACAGCAGTCAATACAATATAGTATGTAATCCCGAAAAATAAGGGAGACGAATTTTCTACAGCCACTTTCCCCAGAGATGCTGTGATACTGTAAATCAGGGCAACACTTATCATGAGAACTGACCCCTTTTCTTTTTGAATGGCTTTAAATGGCTCAATGATACCTCTCCGCATCTCATGGATATTCATGGCATAGCTTCCAAAGGCAAGGAAAATGATACCGATGCTGCCCCACAAAGAGACCTTCTCTCCGACGATGATATATGAGGTGAAAATTAAAAACACAGGTGTAATAGCAAGAAAGGGGAGCGTCAGGCTCAACGGAGAAATCCTGAGTGCTTTTATATACCAGACAAGCGCTATAATTTCAAGTGGCAATGCGAATGCAAAAGCCTTATAAAAATCACTATTTAGTTTCGGTGTAGGGATAAAGATCCACAAAACCAAGAGGAAGGGAAGTGAAAAAAGGAGTCTGAATAACGCTGTTAAGTATTCATTACTATACGCCAGTGCCTTTTTGGTCAGGGCATCACTCGTAGCAAGAGTAAATGCTGAGAGGAATGCCAAAATTACCCAGAGATTAGACATCTTAATATGGAATACAGTTTTCTTTCATTCGTTGAGTTCATTATAATAAATAAAGCGTGAACTTTTTAAAATACCGAGATTTATCAGTGGTGACATCTATCCATAAAACCATATATTTCTACTTTGGCTTGACAAGGTCATAGGCGGTGATTGACAGAAACAGTGATTTTCTAATAGTATAAAAAGCACGTTTTTGTGGGCGGATAGCTCAGCTGGGAGAGCGCAGCCCTTACAAGGCTGAGGTCACAGGTTCGATCCCTGTTCCGCCTACCAGGACATTTCGCTAACAGCAAAATGGAGTGATGAGGTAAAAAATATTGATTTTTCACTTCTTACTTTAAACTTGCAACTTTTCACTCAAAAATTTGCTCTGCAAATTTTTGCTGGGGTGGTAGTTCAGCTTGGTTAGAACGCTGGCCTGTCAAGCCAGAGGTCGCGGGTTCAAGTCCCGTCCACCCCGCCATAACTTTCCTTTAATAAGTTACACGAGTTACGCATTTTTTGTCATACCCGCAAAAGCGTGTATCCAGAAGTCTTTGAAAATACTGGATTCCTATTTTCACGGTAATCTATATGAGCCTTTTGTCTCAAAAGAGAACATGAAAATAGCATGAATTCCCCCTTTGACAAAGGGGGATGAAGGGGGATTTTCGGGGCAAAGATGGAGCAACTTTATTCACGTAATGATAGGAAAAACTTATATTAAAAAGTGGATATACTGGCCAGTCCCTTTTAGTCATTATGTTGATAATACCAATTTGAACACCCTTTAAATTATAGCACCCATTGACAACCCCTATTTGCAATCCTTTAACATTTTTTGCAATATTATAAAAACCAATTTGTACCCCTTCCATATTCGATGCTTCTCCGTTTCCATTATTTCCATTAAAACCTTGAAGTTGTAAATTGATATTCCTATCTGAACACCTTTAATATTTTCAGTCCAATTCCCTAATCCAATACTCAATCCTTGAACATTTCTTTGATGGGGAATTGCTAAGTCTGGCAAAAAGCTTACTTTTATAGATGTCCAATTTTCTTCAGCTAATAATTGAGAAGGAAGAAATAATATTGTCAATAAAAATAATAATATGAATTTAACTTTCAAATTTTAACCCGAATTACAAAAGTGTGTAGCCGCAACCTTTAGGTTGCGTGGATTTACATAATTTGTATTTCACTTATTGTTACCGTATTATTCGCAGGCTAAAGCCTGCGGCTACAAGGTTTATAATGAACCTCTCGTATTTCGGGTTAAATAAACTCTTTTAAAGACTTACTAATGCGGTTACAAGTAAAACCTCCTTGATGTCATTCCCGCCCTGGCCTCGCTCTGCGAAGCAGGGCAGGCTTGTCGGGAATCCTTCATGAAGAAAGATGCCGGACAAGCCAGCATGACAGAAACGTGCCTTTGATGGGGTTTTACTTATGAACTCCTTAGTATATAACCTACTTGTTCCCCAATTTTGTGTCAAACAAAATTATTATTTACATTGAGGAACCCGTTCCGAAAAAAGATGCTATAAAGATGCTATATAGTAGAATACCACTGAAAAAACATATCAATGAAAGGAGTATATGATGAAAAGATTGTTTGTATTTAGTGTGGCTATAATGCTATTTATTACTGCAAATGTATTTGCTCAGAATCCTGATTCCATCGTCGGTGAATGGTTTACAGATGAGGGAAAATCTATTGTAGAGATCTATAAATGCAGTGACCTTTATTGCGGCAAGATAGTATGGCTCAAGAATCCTAAAAACGAAAGTAGAACAACAGTCTGGACAAAGAAACAGTAAAAAATATTCTCCTGAGATCATGACCCAATATCCAAAGATATTCGTTGCAATATTCCTTTGTTCATTTTCGAGTCTTGCATATGAGATAACCCTTACGAGGATATTTTCTATCTCCCTCTGGTACCACTTCGCCTTTATGATAATAAGCATTGCGATGCTCGGCATTGGTGCAAGTGGTACATTGCTTTCCTTGTTTCCAAAACTCAAAAACTTATCCAATATCGGTATCTATTGTTTTCTGTTAGGAGTTGGCATATCTCTGAGTTATCTCGTATCAAATCAGATACCCTTTGACCCTGTAAGGCTTTCGTGGGATAAAGCACAGGTACTCTCTATCGGTCTTTACTACATAATACTTTCCATACCCTTCTTCTTTGCAGGATTAGTCATCGCTACAGCATTCTCTTCCATGAGTGAAAAGTCCAGTCTGCTTTATGGTGCAGATCTCCTTGGAGCAGGGATAGGCTCAATGGGAATTTTGTATTTCATGAGTATTCAAGGGCCAGATACGTCTGTCTTTATCCTTTCTTCGATTTCTCTCTTAGCATCATTCATGATCAGTGGGAAAAAGCTAAGGGCAGCTTCTTTGATATTAATCTTGCTTAACCTTTATATTCTGTTTTTTCAACCTATGTTTATGAATCTCAGAATGTCACCATACAAAAGCCTTCAGGTAGCACTGAAATATCCTGGTGCTGAACATCTAAAGACATATCTCAGTCCCTTCTCAAGGATTGATACTTTTAAAAGCCCGGCAGTGCGTTTTGCACCAGGACTGAGCCTCAGATACCTTGATATACTTCCTGAACAGATTGGATTTTCGATAGATGGCGGAGAAGTGAATGCCATAACAGCTACCGGTGATCAAAAATTACTACGGTTTCTCGAATATCTGCCGTCTTCACTTCCATATGAGATAAAGAATCGTAATAAATCCCCCCTTACCCCCCCTTGGCAAAGGGGGGTAGGGGGGGATTTTGATGTTTTAATCCTTGACCCGAAAGGTGGACTCCAGGCACTTATTGCAGGTCATTATGGTTCAAAAAATATTTACAAGATTGAGTCCAATCCTGTTTTAGTAAAAATCATCAGAAATGGATTGAAAGACTTCTCTGGTGGCATATACACTGAAAATACATGGTCTGGACTTGGAAGGTCATGGCTTAAACCAGTTCAAGAGAAATTTGATATTATTGACATCTCTTTGATGGGGAGTGTCCCTTCTGGTTCTTTTGGAATATCAGAGGACTACAGATTTACTGTTGAGGCATTCAAGGAATATATTGGACATCTGAAACAAGACGGACTGTTAAGCATAAACCTCTTTATATTACCACCGCCAAGGATAGAATTAAGATTGATAAATACCCTTATTGCTTCAATGGAAGAACTTGACATAAAAGATATTGAAAAACAGGTTGCAGCTATTCGTAGCTGGGGAAGCATATGTATACTCGTAAAAAGATCACCTTTTACCCTTCATGATAGAGAGGTAATCAAGGAATTTTCCAAAGACAGGCGGTTTGATTTAATACATTATACAGGCATCAGAGAAGAGGAGACCAATATCTATGTTCGGATGCCTTCAAATGACTATTTCACTGCTTTTAAGACTCTTCTGAACCATGCAACACGAACACAATTTATACATGAGTATATCTTTGATATAAGTCCTGCAAGTGATGATAAGCCATTTTTTCATTATTATCTCAAGCT
>JAGUWT010000031.1 GCA_020062205.1 Thermodesulfovibrionales bacterium | reverse complement strand
TTAGTATGCCTGCTGATGCAGGTAGAGGTTCTACAGTAGGGGTCTACCTGGCTCACTACTGAACATATTGGTTCCTGAGGGTTTGACCCTCAAAAGAAAAAGGAGCCGCTTTTTCATGAGGTGGGAGAACCGTAACATACCTTTCTAATGAGACAGCCCCCATTAGAAATCCCCTAAATTCCCATCTCATAGAGATAGAGTGATACAGGTAGACCTATCCCCCCACTCTTTTTGGCAGGGAAGGCTATGCCAAATGTGGCACTTCTTCCCTGCCACTGCCTTTTTTATTCCGCTCATGATTCCTTAAATCTTATAATAACCTACTATGGTTAATCACCTAAATGGCACTATTGAACAGAGAATCGCTTTTGCCTATCAACTTCAGGTGACCTTTGGTCAAGACCTGCTTAAGGATGATAAGGTCAAGACATTGCTTCTTCACAAGAGATAGCTGGAGAAGAGCTCAATACGCTGTTTATCCTACGGGAATACATCAAGAAAAAGATTTAAACCTATCTTTGAAAATTCCATCGGGGCGAGAGATACTTTTGAAACGCAAGCTCTTCTGCAAGGGCACTCTCCTCCTGAGAAGGTGTTGAAGAGATAAAATGGATATCAAAGGTTTCTTCAAAGGAAATTCTGATAGTATTCTTGAGTTCATCATGGGTTAATCCATGGAGTATCTCTTTTAACCCGGTAAATGAGTCCTTCCCTATATTGTCTGAATCGAGTATGAATACCTTCATCATCTCATACGTATCAATAGTGGTTGGAATAGAGCCCTGTTGAAGGAGGCCATCAGACCATCGCTTCTGTGCCGAACCAATGTTTTTTTTGTTGTTGATCGTAATCTCTCCGTATGATGTTGATTGAAAACAGATCGGACTTTTTGAGTGCTGAGTGCTGAGTGCTGAGTGTTGAGTTTTCCTCATTAAGTTTAATTGAGGTAATAAACCGATTTTTGTGAATGCAAGGCTAAACGCATGGCTTATTTTTTTATAGCTGTCGAGTAATCCTTTTGAGAATATCCCCTTTTTTGTTTTTGCTGAAAAACTGTATGTAAGCTCATGGTTGTGCAGGACTGCTCGGCCTCCAGTCGGCCTTCTGACAATCGGGATACGTTTCTGAATACAGTAATCAAGGTTAATATCACTGATTTTTTGGAAGCACCCGATACTGATGGATGGTACGTCCCATTCGTAGAGCCTGAGGGTTGGAGGTACATCGCCTTTTCTGACAGCATTTGCAATCGCCTCATCCAGGGCCATATTATATGCTGCACTGCATGGCCCTGTATCAATAAAACGCCATGTATCAGTCATGGAATATCCTACATTTATTATCTATAAATTCAGGCAGGGACAGGCAGGACATAGTATTTGAGCGGATTCTTTTGCCGATAGTCATACAAAGTATGTATATGAAGATCAAGAGGCAAAAGCCCTCGGAGTCCCGCACTATGTTATAGTGCGGGACGAGAATGAGCGAAAATGTTATGTCCTGCCTGTATGCCATAAGTGAAGCTCCCCGACTAAAAGTCGGGGCTTCCATGTAAGGAAAATATTTTCATGTAAGACGGATTGATATTCTTAAGCAGTCATGCAGCAAACAGCCACTTTTTTCTTGATAGCCTCCTGTATAAAAGCCCGCCTGTGACAATTACCAATGCAAGCCATGCAAGACCTGAAAGGTAATAGCCAAGCAGAACCTTTCCGATACCAAGCATTAATCCTATGACAAAGAAACATCCATAAATCCATTCTATCAGTGCATCAGATAACGTATTGCCATGAAGATGGTTATCTATCAAGGCTTCAACAGGTCTCCAGCCATGGCCTCCTGGGTTTGTCTTTGTATAGAACTCTATCAGCTTTTCTTTATCTGAAGGCCTTGTGAGTAACGTAACGCCAACCCATACAACTGTGGATACCGAAATAATCAGTACGAGCTTTGTATAGTATGGAGAACTTTTCAATACAGGATGGGTATATGCAATAACAGTCATGATCGTTGAGCTTATCATCGCTGATATTTCGCTCCATGCATTTATTCTCCACCAGTACCAGCGTATGATATAAACAAGTCCTGTTCCAGAGCCAAATGCAATGAGAAATTTAAATACTCCGATTATCGATGTCACATGGTATGTAATAATGCCGGTGAGTACAGATAAGACAAGTGTTGCCATTCGGGATATGGCAATATAATGTTTTTCTGTAGCATCTTTTATGATAAATGGTCTGTAAAAATCATTCACAAAGTATGCTGATGATAAGTTCAGGTATGTGCTCAGGGTAGACATAAATGCAGCAAAGAAGGATGCAAGCATGAGTCCACGAAGTCCTGAAGGAAGCAGGTCAATCATCATCTGAGGATAAACTGCCTCATTGTCTTTTGCTACAGGATAGAGAACAATTGATGCAAGGGCTGCGAGAATCCACGGCCATGTCCGGAGTGCATAGTTTGCTACATTGAAATAAAATGTTGCAATGAAGCTGTGTCTCTCATCCTTACATGAGGACATCCTCTGGACGATAACGCCTCCTCCATCAGATGAGTATTTTGACCACCAGCTAAGTCCGATATATCCTAAGAAAGTCATAAATGCCATACCCATAAATCCCTCATTAAGGGGGGGAAAGAAGCTCAATGTCTCATAACTAAGTCTTTCCCTGAGGACATGGATACCGCCTGCCTTGTCAACCGATGCAAAGCACAAGACTATTGCACCAATCATCGCAATGATAAATTGAAAAAAATCTGTAGTTACTACTCCCCAATAGCCAGAAAGCATTGCATATCCTATTGTTATAGCGCTTGATAGGAAAATGCTCTCCCATTTTCCCCACCCTAAAGAGACATCGAGGATCTTTGCCATTGCGAGAATAACCTGCGCCTTTATGATAGTATGTATGGCTACTGAAAAATACAGTGCCTTAAATCCTCTGAGCATTGAAGCTGATTTTCCTGAGTAGCGCATTTTGATGAATTCGACGTCGGTAAGAACCCCAAGCCTCCTCCAGAGCCTTGCAAAGAAAAAAACAGACATCATCCCTGAGAAAATAAAACACCACCACTGCCAGTTTTCATAGATACCATGATCTCGCACAAGGCCTGTTACATATAAGGGGGTGTCAGATGAAAATGTGGTTGCAACCATGGATGTACCTGCAAGCCACCAAGGAAGGTTTCTCCCTGAAAGAAAAAACTCTGACATACTCGATGAAGCCCTTTTTGTGAAGTAGACACCTATGAAAAGGGAAACGACCATATAAGAGACAACGATCGCCCAGTCGAGGGAAGAAAGGGTCAGTGCCTGCACGTACCGTCGAGGTTAAACTGGAATGTATTCCAGTTCTTGCAACAAGCACACCTTCCTGACCATTCAGGAGATTTATAGCCGCACTCCTTGCAGGAGTAAGGTAGTCTGAGCGCTGTTTTTATATCAAGTGCCTTCTTTAACTCATTGAAAGCCTTTTCAAGCTGATTCCTTTTCATATAAAGGTTGCCCATCAGCATGTGCATTTCTGGATAGTGAGCGCCTCCTGTATCAATGGACATAAGGGTCTCAAGAGCATCATCAATCATCTCAAGTCTATAGTAAAGCTTTCCAAGGAAAAATTTCAGCTCATTATCCTGTGGGTTCTTTGAAAGGCTATTCTTGTATATCCTTAGAAGTCTTGCCGGTTCACCAAGGTTTATCAGTAAGTCTTCAAGCCGTGCAAGGGTAATCATAGAGGGTGTTTGTTCATAACTTTTTTCGAGCACATTGATGGCTTCTTCACTCTCCCCTTCCCTCAGAAGCACTTCTGCAAGTCCTAAGATTGCAGGAACAAAATTCTTATCTATTCTTGATACTGTTCTAAACGCCTTCTTGGCCTTTTCAAGGTCACCATTCTCAAGGCTCTGTCTCCCATACTCATACTTGTACCCGATAAGATTCTGACGCTGCAGATTCTTATCTTTCTCTGTATGTTCATTTTTCAGTATCTGCTTTTGAACATATACAAGCTCATCCCATCTCCCCTGTCTTTCGAGTATGTCCCTTTTCCGGTAAAGTGCAGAAAGGTTTCCATCATCTATCTCGAGTATTTCCTCAAGGTAATGTAAGGCGTTC
>JAGUWT010000037.1 GCA_020062205.1 Thermodesulfovibrionales bacterium | reverse complement strand
GGCATTATAGCATCTCAGCGGGGGAATAAGATATTCCTCCAGGGTGATGATATATCCGTCAAAAAGGCTGAAAGACTTATTCAGGATATCCGACTCATAAACTATGATGGCTATATCCTGAGCCCTGAAGATATTCGTTATGCGATAGGTGTTTCATCCAATGGTGAATATACATCGCTGAAGGATCTGTTCCTCAATAATATACCTGTATCTTCGAAAAAACGTTTTATCATACCCAAAACAGAAACCCAGAGACGATATATAGAAGCTATCAAAAATTACGATATCGTCATTGGCATTGGCCCTGCCGGCACAGGGAAAACCTATCTTGCAATGGCAATGGCAATCAATGCATTTCTGAAAAAGCAGGTAAGCAGGATTGTTCTTGCAAGACCTGCAGTTGAGGCTGGAGAAAAACTTGGGTTTTTGCCTGGAGATATGTACGAGAAGGTCAATCCTTATCTGAGACCACTGTATGATGCGCTCTTTGATATGATGGAGGCAGAGCGGGTGAGTAAACTCATCGACAGGGGAATCATAGAGATTGCCCCGCTTGCATTCATGAGGGGCAGAACCCTCAACGACTCATTCATAATACTTGACGAAGCTCAGAACACGACATCAGAGCAGATGAAGATGTACCTTACACGGCTTGGCTTTGATTCAAAGACGGTTATCACCGGAGATATAACTCAGATAGACCTTCCTTCAGGAAAGACATCAGGTCTACGGGATGCAGAGAGGATATTGAGTGATATTGAAGGGATTCAATTTATATACTTCTCTGAAAGAGATGTGGTGAGGCACAAACTTGTCCAGGAGATTGTAAAGGCATACGAAAGACATGAAAAACGGGACCACGAAGGGTGAAGTTAAGCGGGGTATTCCGCGAACCGAAACGAAATCATCCATTCATATCAGCAAACTCAGCATTCGTAGAATAGCTATTCTTTTGACATTCGGGCTTATCTCTGCCCTTTCTATCCAGGAATTGCATGGCATAGAAGAACTGACAGGCGGATTCCTTATTGCGAGTTTATTGATCTTCATCCTCTATAAAGACATTATGCGATACAAGCCTGCCTATGCAAAAAAATTCAGTATGTTATTACTCCTTGGCCTGATGCTCGTATGCACTCTCTTTATTGGAAAGTTCTTTAGCTATCTGTTTTATAGCCTTTCTAAGGGCATTGGCTTCATATCAATGGAAGGTGCTGTATTCGGAATGCCCTTACCGGCAGGTGCGATGCTCGTTGCACTCCTTTTCGATTTCCACACTGCTATCACCTTTTCTTTTATAGTAAGTATCCTGACGGGCCTCTGGCTTCATGACGCAGCCTATACAATCTATGTATTTGTTGGCAGCCTTGTAGCAGCCTTCAGCGTTATACGGTGTAAAAAGAGATCTGCACTTATCCTTGGAGGACTCTATGTAATCGCAGCCAATATCTTTACGGCAACCATCATATCCCTGTTCGGGGGTGAGCTCTTTACAGCAAAGATGTTATCTTCATTGATATTTGCTGTTGTCTCAGGCATCAGTGTCTCTGCAATTGTCTCATTGCTATTGCCCTTTCTCGAATATTCATTTAAAGTCACAACAGACATAAGCCTCCTCGAGCTTCTCGACCTCAATCAACCATTGATGAGAAACCTCATGATTGCAGCTCCAGGCACATACCATCACAGCGTCATCGTTGGCAATCTTGCTGAATCTGCGGCTGAGGCAGTAGGAGTAAATCCTCTCCTTGCAAGGGTAAGCGCCTATTATCATGATATAGGCAAGATTAAAATGCCTGATTATTTTGTCGAAAACTATACCGGGCCAATGGGCAAGCATGACGGATTAACCCCTCACATGAGCAGTATGATCATCGTAAGCCATGTCAAGGAAGGAGTTGAAATTGTAAAGCAGTATAAACTTCCACAGCCAATTATTGACATCATCCAACAACATCACGGCACATCTCTCATAACGTATTTCTATCAAAAGGCAAAAGATCAGGAGACTGATGTCTTGCCTACTGAAGCTGATTACCGGTATCCTGGTCCAAAACCACAGACACGTGTTGCTGCACTCGTCATGATGGCAGATGAGGTTGAGGCCGCATCACGAGTCCTTACAGAACCCACACCATCAAGAATTACATCGCTTGTAGACAAGATAATCAACCGCATATTCCTTGAAGGCCAACTTGATGAGTGTGAGCTTACCCTAAAAGATATACTCGAAGTAAAAAGGCGTTTCTCATACATACTTACAAGCATATTCCATCGCAGGATCGAGTATCCTGGTTTTGATTTCACAAAAGATGAAAGTTTCAATAAAGAACCAGCAAAGACTCATAAAGGTAAACCGACAGAGGATAAGAAGGCATCTAAGGAAAGCTCTCCATCTGCTCGGGCTCCAAAGAGCTGAACTCAGTATCCTCTTTGTAAATAATCAACGGATGAAGATACTGAACCGCCAGTACCGCGGTTTGGATAGAACTACCGATGTCCTCTCTTTTCCACAAATGGAAAACCGTACTCAGCACTCAGCACTCAGCACTCAGCACTATGTTCTGGGTGACATCGTCATTAATCTCCATAAGGCGAAAAGACAGGCAGCAGAGAATGGCATCACTTTCGATGAAGAATTGACTTGCCTTTTAATCCATGGCCTTCTTCACCTTATCGGGTATGACCATGGAAAAAGCAGCTACCAGAAAAAGAAAATGGAATCAAAAGAAAGAGAATTACTCAAAGCTTTCAAGACCAAATAAAGTCTAAGGCATATTCACAGCAATCTCATACGTCCCTATGGAAATCTTATCCATCATACCCTTTGCCCAGAGTAATTCAGTCACCTTTACCTT
>JAGUWT010000032.1 GCA_020062205.1 Thermodesulfovibrionales bacterium | reverse complement strand
TGTTCATATCGCCATCGAATCCACGATCAACTGGTACTGGATTGTGGACGGGCTTCAGGAAGCCGGATACGATGTGAGACTGGCACATACGTTGGGTCTGTATATGATAACTGGAGCGAAGGTAAAGACAGACAGAAGAGACGCATTTAAGCTGGCAAGACTCTTGAGGATGGGAGAGATCCCTGAGGCATATATTTATCCGAAAGAGAAAAGACCATTAAGGGACCTTTTAAGAAGGAGAGCTGGGCTGGTTCAACAAAGGGCATCCTGCTATTCGAGCCTTAGAGTCCAGTTCATCCGCTACAACCTTAACACCATGAGTCTTAATGATCTAAGATATCTCCTGCCTTCTGATATTGATGTGATGCCGATACCCCAACAGCTTAAGGATTATTGCAAGATGATAATTGAAAGGGTTGATCTGTTGTCGAAGCAAATCCGTGAAATCGATACGTATCTGAAGAAAGTGACTCTGGAGGACCCAAGGTTCAAAGTTTTACTGACGATTCCTGGTGTTCTTTATACACTTGGACTGACGATCTATTACGAGATAGGAGACATTAGCAGATTCAATAACGTCAGGCAATTTGCTTCGTACTGCCGATTGGTACCCGGCATTTCTCAGTCTTCCGATAAAGTGAAGAGGGGTAAAGGCAGTAAACAGGGAAATCATTACCTGAAGTTCGCATTTACGCAGGCAGCTCATATGGCAACAAGATACTATCCGAGATTACGAAAGTTCAGGGATAAACATGCAAACAGGAGGAAAGGCAATGCAACAACGATGGTAGCCAATTGCATACTGGCTCACAAGATGGCAACTGCCACTTTCCATATGCTAAAGGAAGGGACGCCGTTTGACGAGACAAAGCTTTTCGGTTGACCGGTGGCGGTGAAACCCGGCGGCATAACTGGGCTAATAACCCCTCGCCAGTTGATTGGTAGCCGCCACCTGTCTTAAATGTATAGAGTTCTTTGACATTATCTGCCCTGGCCGGTAGCTCCACAATAAGTGATGCTGCCCTGTGCAGACATCTTCGCCATTTGCTGAATGAGGCCGGTCAGGAACCGATAACTTTCTGGTGCCGCAGGGGTAGAAGCATTGCCTCTGCACGGGAGCAATCCCACAGAGCCCGTATGGATGTTTGATGCAGATAATCTTTTTGCATCAGTTTTTAGAAAGACAAGTCAGATTCTATATGTCAAAGAATCTTTAAGAGAGAACAATTTTTATGGTCTTAAAAGAAAAAAGACTAAAGGCAACGTTTTTTCTGTTGACACGGTCGCTCTCAATGGATGTTATCTGCCGTTGCGGGCATTCCTTTTCAATTTACAATTTAAAATATGGGTAACGTTCAAAAGTTGGGGCAAACTTCCTTGACTGGTGTTTTTTGGAATAACCAGTAGAAATTTGAGTGGAGTTACCCACAACCGCCGCGTCCGGCCTTGCTGTTAAAGGGCTGTCAGACGCGGATGTGGATAACTCCAGAGAACATTTGAAGCTACTCTTCGATAGCGTTATTATGCCTTGAATGATTTTTGCCCAACCTTTTGAACGATACTAAAATATGATTCCGCCTCCTGTTTCGTTCTTACCTCCGTTATCAACCAAAAAATTAGTATTGTGTCCCCAGATTTAGATTTAACAGATTTTGTTTTATGCTTGTAATTCAATATGTTATACATAAAATTCGACGAGATTTTCCAGCTTCTATCATGCAAGTGTTGTAGAATACTTCAGAGGTGTCTAAAAGGTTCTTAATAATTCCCCAAGGAAAACGAACAAGATGTGTGTTATGTGATACTTCAACTTTAGTGTATGGCGATTCTATCACAGCTAAACGGATTGGTCCAATACAATCTTTACTTTTGTATTCAATATTTTTGTCAGCCGTCCAAACGATTATACTGCCAGTAACCACTATGGTCCAGAAGTTCCATAAGTCATCAATGGTTAACTTAATTGAATCCTCAGAATTTTTAGGTAAGAAAATACTATTATCCAACAAATAATTTCGATCTGAAGTTGACAATATGTCGAATAAAAAGTGAGTATTTATCAAGTTCTGAGATGTTCGCTCACAATAGGAACGCCACATATGTTTCCGAATTTCAGTTTTCTTTTTACTTTCCGGTGTATTTTGATCACCCCCAACTTCGTTAAGAAAATGGTATTCTAAATTCAGAGCAATAGTTTTCTTAGAAGCGACTAAAGTAGCTGTGCGTTTTTCTTTTGGATTGAATAAACCCATCTCACCAACAATATCACCTTCACCCAAAACAATTCTTACTTGTCGTTTAGGATTTTGAGGGTCAGGTACTTTGATTTCTTCACGTCCTATGAGTGGAATGACCTGCCCCGAGACAATCATCATCATTGAATCTGCTTTATCTCCTTCCTTACAGAGAACCTCTTTCTTCTCGTATGTATTAAACTTTGCATTCTGAAAAAAATATAAGAGGGCATCGGGAGAGAGGCTTGAAAAAAATGCGTCATATAGTACAGTAGCCCCCGGGACTTTTTTGAACCGTTTTGCAGCAACTGACTCAATAATTTGATGGGCTCGCTTGTGCTGGGGATTTAAATCTATAAGTCTTTTAGCAATCACCGCTGCCCGAAAAGCCCGTCCCATGATAGCGTGTTCTTCTGCAATTGCCTCATAACTCTTAATTGCAACCTCTAAGGGATGGTGAAATTGTTCAACCCATTCCTCAACTTCTGAAGACGGAATTCCTACCTTTTCAATATAGATATTGTAAATGGTGCTGGATTTATTGTGCTTCGTCCAACACCTTCCAATGGATGTAACTTCTTGTTTTGTCCGTGTAAAAAGTTCAGCTTGTTGATAGTAATCCTCAGAAACAAGAATTTGGTCAGGCTTTGCCAAACTCATAATACGAGTAGCCATGTTAATACCATCGCCCCAAATATTCTCACGATTATCAAAGTCCTTCTCTTTTGTAACAGGACCACTATGAATACCCATTCGCAATTGAAGTCGGAGCTTACTACTTAATAATTTGCTATTATATTGTGCAATAAGTTTTGCTAGTGAAATTGCGGTGTCAAGTGGTGCGTGAATGTTCTCCCAAAAGGTAATACAGCCTCCATCTCCTCCAGGGCTCCAAATTCGAGCAGATGAAGAGTTTTGATCTTCAGGAATAGCCTGATGAAGCATTTCAATGAGATCTTTAATTATTTCCATTTGCTCGGCTCCTGAACGCAAGGAAAAGTCTACAATATCCACTGCTAGGACAGGTTTAGTAATAAAAGCCATTTTTTCTCCTCCTTTTGCCCGCAATGAGCAGATAACGGGGCGGGTCGGCGAAGCCCCGACGGAGTCGGGGTTTGGGCGTAGCCGTTGACCCAGAGATAGGCGGCGTCGCTACGCTTTATAAATGCCATTTTATACATTGATAACCTTTACTTTATAAGGCTACGCCTTTTTTAGGTCGCCATCAGGCGACCTGCCGACCCGCCCCGATAAGGCGGTCGA
>JAGUWT010000068.1 GCA_020062205.1 Thermodesulfovibrionales bacterium | reverse complement strand
GTGTCATTCCCGCCCCATTTGTCATTCCCGCGAAAGCGGGAATCCAGAAACAAGGCACTGGATTCCCCGATCAAGTCGGGGAATGACGGTATTTGGTATAGTTATGAAATTCATAGATACCCTGCGGTCTCTGCCGCAGGGAGGTTCATTAATCTCTCGATTTTGATTCTCGTGCTTTCTACCAGACCTATTCCAAACAGATTATTTTCAGGGTCTTTTAATCTAATATATTGATTTATTGGAAGATCTTTTGTGATCGAAATCACATCTATTCCATATTTTGCCTTTTTATAAGCAAATTCGTCGAGTATTATCTCATTCAGATGGGAGATTGCAGAATCTATTGAGGAACAGGCACCTTTTTTATATTTCAGTTCTTCAAGTGATGCTGAATCCTCAATCCTGAAATTGCCAACTCGTGTACGTTTTAGAGAAACCATATGAGCTCCTACACCGAGGGTTCTGCCAATATCATCGCAAAGGGTTCTGATATACGTTCCTTTTGAACATGAGATTTTGAGTTCAAGATATGGTTGATGAAAATCAATGAGTGTTATTTCAGAAATATGTACTATTTTATGAGGTACGTTTATGTTTATCCCCTGTCGTGCAAGTTTATACAAGCGCTGTCCGCCTATCTTCATTGCTGAATACATGGGCGGTATCTGTTGAATCTGTCCAGTAAAATTTTTCAGGACAGAGTGGATTTCTGATTCCTGTATGACAGGCAAATCTACCTTCTCAATGATCTTGCCAGTTACATCATATGTGTCTGTTCTTTCGCCAAGTTTGAATCTTGCAATATATTCCTTATCGAGATCTGATAAGAATCTCGTTATCTTTGTTGCCTCATTCAGACAGACAATGAGTACCCCTGTTGCAATCGGGTCAAGTGTCCCGGCATGCCCTGCCTTTTTTGCAGCAAAAAGCTTTTTTACCTGTGTAACTGCCTGTTGTGAAGATATGTCCTTCTGTTTGTTGAGGTTTATGACAATGTTCATCTGGAATTTTAAACGGTGGCTTTTTGGGGGATAGCCTGTAAAAGGGTCTCCTGGGCACTTTTTAAATCAGCCCTTATCCTGTACCCAGCAGCATTTTCGTGCCCCCCGCCATCAAAAAGAGCAGCAATCTTTGCAACATTCATGTCCCCTTTTGAGCGGAGACTGACTTTCCAATAATTGTTGTCCAGTTCCCTGAAAAGTGCTGTTACCTTAATATCCTTCATCATTCGTGGAAAGTTAGGAAAATTTTCCGTATCTGCAGGTTCAGCACCTGTCTTTTGATACATTTCTTGTGTAACAAAGATTATAGCAACATCATCCCGTATCTCAAGGGTATTGAGGGCTGCTATCAGTAGAGCAAATCTTCCTCGAGACCAGGTCTCGTAGAGATTATGTGAAATATACGCAGGGCTTGCTCCTGCCTCTATCAGTTCGGCACTGACCTGTAAAACTTCAGCAGTTGTGTTGTTATATCTGAATGTCCCTGTATCAATCGCAATAGCGCAATAGAGATTGATTGCGATTTCTTTTGTTATCGGTATCCCTAATGCTTTTATGAGATAAAATAACATGAGACCTGTAGCTGCTGCGTCTGGCTCTACCCACTTTATGTCACCGAAATCCTTTTCAGTTTTATGATGGTCAATAACAGCAGAATACTCGAATTTCATTCCTTCAATCCCTGCCCGTTCCGGAGTATTACAGTCCAGGAGAATAAGATTTGAGATTTGAGATTTGAGATTTGAGATTGAGTTTATAAATCTCTCATGCCCTGGCAAAAACCGGTAGAATGCAGGCACGCTATCACGTTCATAGACAACAGTATGTTTCCCCAGGGTTTCGAGTGCCATGGAAAGGGCAAGAGCAGAACCAAATGCATCGCCGTCAGGATTAATATGGGTCGCTATAAAGAATGTATCTTTTTCCTTCAGGAATGAAAGGAGATTTTCAGGAACCTTCACTTTTTCTTTTGATCTCATCGAGAAGTTTATCTATCCTGGTTCCGTATTCGATAGATGTATCAATTCTGAACTCGATATTCGGTATGAATTTCATCCTGAGCCTTTTTGATAATTCTGAACGTATAAAGCTCGTTGCGGAATTTAAAATCTCAAGTGTGGTATCTTTGTCTTCATCTTTGAAGATGCTTAGATAAACCCGTGCAAGCTTAATATCATCTGTTACATCAACGCCGGTGATTGTTATAAATCCGATTCGGGGATCTTTAAGCCGATGGAAAACTATATCTGCAATCTCTTCCCTGAGGAGATCACCGACTCTCTTGGAACGTTTATAAGGAAGCATGATTACCTTCGTGATGCGCTATGCGTGATGCGTAATGGGTCTTTACATTTTGTTCATTACGCATTACGGGTTACGCTTTGCCTTCTATAGTTTTGCCGCTATCTTTTCGATTATATAGTTCTCGAGTATATCTCCAACCTTTAGATCATTGAAGTTTTCTATCATGATGCCACATTCATAACCTGTTTGTACTTCTCTCACATCCTCCTTAAATCTTTTTAAGGAAGCAATCTTCCCATCATAGATAACAATGCTATCTCTGGTGACCCTTATCCCATCACTTGTCCGGCTCATAAAGCCATCAAGCACATAACATCCTGCCACTGTCCCGATCCTTGATATCGGAAACAATTGACGTACCTCTGCCCTGCCAAGGGTCTTTTCTTTGAGGGTAGGTTCAAGAAGGCCCTCAAGTGCTTTTCTGACATCTTCTATTGCTTCGTATATTACAGTATAGAGCCTGATATCAACGCCTTCTTTCTCTGCTGTGTGGGCTGCTGTAAGCTCAGGTCTGACATTGAAACCGATAATAATAGCGTTCGATGCAGATGCAAGCATGACGTCTGAATCATTGATACCACCCACAGATGAGTGAATTACCTTTACCTTCACCTGTGTGTGGGTGATATTTTCAAAGGCATCCTTCATTGCCTCAACAGATCCCTGAACATCACCTTTAATGATAATATTAAGTTCCCTTATTTCCCCCTCTTTGATCTTTGCATACAGCTCGTCGAGTGTCAGTTTGCTGGTCTTTGCAATATAAGCAAGCCTTTGTTTCTGCTGTCGTGTAAGTGCTATCTGTCTTGCCCTCTTTTCATCCTCAACCATTACAAAAATATCTCCTGCTGATGGGACTTCGGGGAACCCGATTACCTCAACAGGTGTTGATGGACCAGCCTCGACTATCCTTCTGCCGGTATCATCACTTAATGCCCGCACCTTTCCTGCATGAATGCCTGCGAGGAATGCATCTCCAATTCTGAGGGTGCCTGATTGCACAAGAACGGTTGCAACAGGACCCCTTCCTTTATCAAGCTTTGCCTCTATAATGGTTCCCCGTGCCTTTGTATCAGGATTTGCCTTCAGTTCCATGATGTCAGCCTGCAGGAGAATCATTTCAAGAAGAGTTTCTATACCGATGCCTTTTTTTGCAGAAACTTCAACAAAGATGTTCTGGCCACCCCATTCCTCCGAGATTATCCCACGCTCTGAAAGTTCATTTTTTACCTTTGGAGGATTTGCCTCTGGCTTGTCAATTTTGTTTATTGCTACGACAATGGGGACATTTGCAGCCTTTGCATGATTGATTGCTTCAATAGTCTGAGGCATGACACCATCGTCAGCAGCAACAACGAGGACAACGATATCTGTAACCTTTGCCCCCCTTGCCCTCATCGCGGTAAATGCCTCGTGACCAGGGGTATCGAGAAATACAATATTCTTTCCTTTCAGGTTTACTTTATAAGCACCGATATGCTGTGTGATACCGCCAGCTTCGGTCTCCGTAACCTTTGTCTTCCTTATAGCATCGAGGAGCGATGTCTTTCCATGGTCTACGTGTCCCATAATAGTTATCACAGGTGGACGTGGTAATAATGTACTTGAATCTTCAGGTGCCTCAACAAAAACCGTATCCTCTTCAATAGGTGCAATTTCGAGTTTGACTTCAAACCCATCGGCAACCAAAAGAGCCGCATCAGGGTCAACAGGCTGGTTTATTGTCGGCATATATCCTAATTCCATAAACTTCTTGATAACATCAGGAAGTTTCACACCTATAAGTTCTGCGAATTCTTTGACCGTTGTCCCTTCACGAAGTTTAATTGTCTTTTTCCGAGGGATAACGAGCTGCAAGGAAGGTTTCCGTTCTTCTTTCTGAAATGGCCTGATTTTTTCAAACTTCCTTACCGATTTTTGATCGTGCCATTTTTTTGGTTCAATCTTCTTTATCGTCTGAAACGCCCTCTGCATTCCTGGTTTTGCCCTGAATTTTTCTATCTTTTCTACCTCTATTTCCTTTTTGAATCTATCCGGAACCTTTAATTCTTCCTCCTCAGAAACCACTGATACCTCTCTTTTTTCTTCTTCAGGAAGTTGTTCCCTCTCTGGTAAAGATATTTCAAGCCCTCCAGGTTTCCCTCGTTCTTGTGCAAACGGGGGGCTAAGAGGTTCTGCAGGAACTACCTTTTCCTCTGGAGGGGCTTCTTTGAGTGGTTTCACAGAGCCTCTGAGAATCTTGTCTTCTATCGTTTTGGCGACTTCAGGCTCAATATTTGAAGAATGTGTCTTACCTTCAATACCAATCTTTAAAAGCTCGGTAATGATGAACCTGCTATTTACTCCTAATTTTTTTGCCAGTTCATAAATTCGTACTTTCGGCATGTATTGTTAACCTCAATTTTTAA
The DNA here is from genome assembly GCA_020062205.1 of Thermodesulfovibrionales bacterium. GTDB lineage: Bacteria > Nitrospirota > Thermodesulfovibrionia > Thermodesulfovibrionales > SM23-35 > VGWY01. The sequence goes on along the minus strand of JAGUWT010000068.1, from coordinate 2,855 downwards.
ACTAAGAAATAAGACATGAGAGGTTACTCTTGTAACATCAATGGTAAAATGTTATCATAAAAAACTTTTTAATGCAATGAGTGAAGGAGGTGAAGAAAGTGGCAAGTTGTGCTCTGTGTGGGAAAGAGAGAGTAACCGGCAATAATGTCAGCCATGCGAATAATAAGACAAAAAAGTGGATAATGCCTAATCTCCAGAGGATGCGCATCATTACGAAGAACGGAGTGAAGAGACAGTATGTATGCACGGGCTGTCTTCGTTCAGGAAGAGTGAAAAAGGTTGTTGAGTGAAAACGGCAGGTTCTTTGCTGATACATCTCATCAGGGAGCTCGGGATTGAAGACGGAGTTCGACTCGCCGAGATTAAAAAAAACTGGTTCGATTTATTTCATGAGCCCCTTTCACACCATATGGCACCATGTGCACTATCAGGTGTGGAAATCCTCCTTCACATTGATTCCCCTGTCTGGCTTCAAGAACTGAATTTCTACAAAGATGATATCATAAAAAAGCTGAGCCCTTATGGAGTTCAAAGGGTACGATTCAAGCTCGGCAGGATCTCAACGACAATAAAGGCAGAAGGCAGAAGGCAAAAGGCAGACAGCAGACAGCTAACGAACGAGGAACTCTCTTTTATAGAAGAGACCGTCTCTCAAATAAAGGATGAGGAACTGAGAGAAGCAATCAGAAAAGCAATGCAAACATCCATCCTTACAGGAAAAGCCAGAAATAGTAGCCGCAACCTTTAGGTTGCGCCATTAACGCAGGCTAAAGCCTGCGGCTACCTAATTACTTTCTTTATGCTGATTCTGCCTGTCTTTCGTATAAAAGGAGAGGTTTTTCGTTTTTCAGGATAGTCTCTTCGTTTATCATACATTCCCTGATACCTTTCTGAGAAGGTATCTCATACATCACATCAAGCATTATCTTTTCGAGGATGGCTCTTAATCCTCGTGCGCCAGATTTTCGCAATATGGCTTTTTTTGCTATCGCTTGCAAGGCACCATCGGTAAATCTCAGCCTGACATTATCAAAGGAAAGAAGCCTCTGGTATTGTTTGATGAGGGCATTTTTTGGTTCTGTAAGAATCTTGATCAGAACTGTCTCATTCAGTTCATCAAGTGTTGCTACAACTGGTAGCCTTCCTACGATCTCGGGTATCAGTCCATATTTTATTAGATCCTCAGGTTCAACAAGACTGAGTATCTCGCCTATCTTTCTTTCCTTCCGTTGCACTGTATTAGAACCGAAACCAACGATTTTTTGCCCTGTCCTCTGTTCTATGTTGCTATCAAGTCCAATAAATGCACCGCCACATATAAAGAGGATATTTGTTGTATCAATCTGAATGAATTCCTGTTGCGGATGTTTCCTCCCACCTTGTGGAGGGATATTCGCCATGGTCCCCTCAATTATCTTGAGCAGTGCCTGCTGAACACCCTCTCCTGATACATCCCTTGTTATCGAGGGATTTTCTGATTTCCTGCTTATCTTATCAATTTCATCAATATAGACGATTCCTCTTTGTGCTCTTTCAACATCATAGTCAGCAGATTGGAGTAGTTTCAGGATTATATTTTCAACATCTTCACCAACATAGCCTGCTTCTGTAAGAGTTGTCGCATCAGCTATTGAGAATGGCACATCAAGCATTTTTGCTAAGGTCTGGGCGAAGAGCGTCTTGCCAGTACCAGTAGGACCAATGAGCAGGATGTTGCTTTTTTGTAACTCAACACCTGATTCGACAGGACTATAAATCCGTTTATAGTGGTTATGGACAGCGACAGAGAGTATCTTTTTTGCCCGCTCCTGACCAACAACATAATCATTCAGGAATTGGTTAATTTCTTTTGGTGTCGGAAGCGTAGGAAGGGTGGGACCTTCTACTTCTGCATGGAGTGCATCTTCAATGATTTCATCACAAAGCGAGACGCATTCATTGCAGATAAAAACAGAAGGGCCTGCGATAAGCTTCTTTACCTCATTATGTCCTTTGCCACAGAATGAGCATTTTGGTGCATTTTCGTCTTTCTTGCCCATATAACCTCCAGCTTCCCCTATTTCGCACTTTTCATGCTTGTTATTACTTCATCCACTATGCCGTACTCCTTTGCCTCAGCTCCTGACATGAAGAAATCCCGGTCAGTATCTGTCTGTATCTTTTCGAGCGATTGCCCGGTGTGGTCTGCAAGGATTGTGTTCAGTGTGTCCTTCATTTTCAGTATCTCCCGTGCATGAATCTCGATATCGGTAGCCTGTCCATGGAAACCACCCATGGGCTGGTGTAACATGATCCTCGAATGTGGAAGTGCAAACCTCTTACCCTTTGCACCTGCTGAAAGCAAAAGGGCACCCATACTGGCTGCCTGTCCAATGCAGTAAGTTGCAATGAGGGGCTTTACGTACTGCATCGTGTCGTATATTGCAAGACCAGATGATACGATACCACCTGGTGAATTAATATAGATGTGAATATCCTTGTCCGGGTCTTCCGTCTGAAGAAACAGGAGCTGTGCGATAACCGTGTTTGCGATATGGTCGTCTATGCCCGTACCAATAAAGATAATCCTGTCCTTAAGGAGCCTTGAATAAATGTCATATGCCCGCTCTGAACGTCCTGTCTGCTCAATAACAATCGGGATAATACTCATCCTATCCTCCTTTCTCCAGCACAGCTTTCGACAGAAGCATATCCAGCACCTTGTCCTCAAAGATAGATTGTCGCAAACCTTCCAGAGAGCCATCTCTCATTTTATAGAAATTTCTGATAACATCCGGCTTTGAAGAAAGCCTTTGGGCAAGGGTGAGAATTCGTTCATTTATTTCATCATCGGTTACCACGATTCCCTCTTTCTT
>JAGUWT010000211.1 GCA_020062205.1 Thermodesulfovibrionales bacterium | reverse complement strand
TGTGTCCTCTGTGGTTTTAAGATCGCTCAATTTAGGATAGAATAACGATATTTTGAATTAAAACAAGATCATGACAAAAGAACAAGTAAAGAAAGAACTGAAAAATCTCATTGACGTATCTGAACAGAGGTATATTTCTTGAAGTCCCTCATTATCTCTGCTATTAGTACATAAATGATTTTTACGTAACATCCTCAGTAATTTTATTTGACAAACATCTGTTCATGTGATAATTTGAAATTGAAAATTCAAAAAAGGAGGGAGAGACTATGTCTTGCAAACCAAAAGGTGAACCATGCGGGACGGCTAAAAAGACTTCCAAGAAACAGATAGCAAAGAAGACGAAAAAGAAGTAAATCAGGGGCGCCTCTTTCTGGCGCCCTACCCTATCCTTTCTTCACTCCCTCACGGGCAATAGCGATCTTACCGGTTCTGACAAATTCCTTTATGCCCATTGGTTTAAGGAGTTCAACAATTGCCTCTATCTTCTTTTCATCGCCGGTAACTTCTATTGTATAGGTCCTCTGACTCGAATCCACAATTCTTCCCCTGAATATCTCTGCAAGCCTGAGAACCTCTGCCTTGTCTTCCTGTTTTGGTGCAACCTTTATCAAAACCATCTCACGTTCAACGTGATCAAGCTCAGTCATATCTATTACCTTTATAACATCTATGAGCTTGTTGAGCTGCTTATTTATCTGTTCTATGATCTGATCATCACCGGTGGTAACGATCGTCATGACCGATATCTGCGGATCTATTGTTTCTCCAACAGAAAGGCTCCCAATGTTGTAACCCCTCCCGCTGAAGAGGCCAGCAATCCTCGAAAGAACTCCAAATTTATTTTCAACGAGGAGTGAGATTGTATGCCTCATCTATTTCACCGCCTTCAGTTTCTTTTCTGCCTTCTCTTTTTGTTCTTCAAATAACATATGGTCTATTGGTGCACCTGGAGGCACCATGGGGAATACCTTTTCCTTCCAGTCAACTACAAAGTCCATGAAGACAGTCCTTTTTATCTTGAATGCTTCTCGTAATACAGGCTCAACCTCATTCGGTTTTGTTGCCCTTAGCCCAACAGCACCATATGCCTCTGCGATCTTAACAAAATCAGGGACACTCTCATCAAGTTTTGTATGAGAGTACCGTTCACTGAAAAATAATTCCTGCCATTGCCTCACCATGCCCAGGTACCGGTTATTGAGTATTGCAACTTTCACAGGCAGCTTATTGATAACAGCCGTTGCAAGCTCTTGAATATTCATCTGAATGCTTCCATCTCCTGCTATATCAATCACAAGCTTATTCGGATGTGCAAGCTGTGCGCCGATTGCGGCAGGGAAACCATACCCCATAGTGCCAAGTCCTCCAGATGTCAAAAGTGTCCTCGGTTTATCGAATTTATAGAACTGGGCTGTCCACATCTGGTTCTGGCCAACCTCGGTTGAGATTATTGCATCTCCCTTTGTGAGTTCATAAATCTTTTCAACAACAAACTGGGGTTTTATAATCTCATTGCTATATGTATATGTTAATGGCCTTTCCTTTTTCCATGCATCTATCTGCCTCAGCCAGGCCTTGCGGACCTCAGCCCATTGTTCTTTCATATCTTCTTTTAAAACCTTGTTTAAGACAGTGAGAACCCTTTTTACATCCCCAACGATAGGGATATCTACACGTACATTTTTCCTTATTGAAGTCGGGTCAATATCTACATGGATTATCTTTGCATGGGGCGCAAAGGCATCTATCTTACCAGTAACCCTGTCATCAAACCGCATACCTATTGCAATCAGCAGGTCAGACTCCTGTATGGCCTTATTTGCATAATAAGAACCATGCATTCCAGGCATACTAAGGGAAAGTTCGTGGGTTCCAGGAAAAGATCCAAGTCCCATCAAGGTCATTGTTACAGGAATATCGGTAAATTCTGCAAGTTCTCTCAGCTCCCTTGCCCCGCCAGACAGTATTACTCCGCCTCCGGCAACGATAACTGCCCTCTTTGACTTTGCAATGAGATTTGCTGCCTGCGTTATCATCCATTTGTTGCCTTCATATGTCGGGTTATAGCTCCTGATATTCACCTCTGGCCATGTGAACTCTGCCTTTCCTGCTGTTACATCCTTTGGCAGGTCTATCAGAACAGGACCAGGCCTCCCCGACGTAGCAATATAAAATGCTTCTCTAACGATCCTGGATAAATCTTCTACATTCTTTACAAGAAAATTGTATTTTGTACATGGCCTCGAGATTCCAACAATATCAGCCTCCTGAAATGCATCATTGCCTATGAGCAATGTCGGCACCTGTCCGGAAAATACAACGAGCGGGATGGAATCCATCGAGGCAGTTGCAATGCCTGTTACAGTGTTGGTAGCTCCCGGGCCTGAGGTAACAAGCACTACACCTGGTTTCCCTGTTGACCTTGCATAGCCATCTGCTGCATGAACTGCCCCCTGCTCATGCCGTGTAAGGATAAGCTGGACATCCTTGTTGTCATAGAGAAAGTCAAAGATACCAAGGACGACACCACCGGGATAACCGAAGATATGCCTTACACCCTCTTTCTTAAGAGATTCAACAAAAATTTCAGCTCCTGTTATCTTCATGAATCGTTTTAACCCCTTTAGTTCACCTGCAAAAAACCTTTACTCTTTCCTGTCATTCTGGCTTGTCCAGAATCCTTCTCTTTAAGAAAGATTCCCGACAAGCGGGAATGACGTTTAATGCTCATTACAAGACGATTTTTATTTTTTCTATGAGTCGACGTGATAACTTATTCTTCATTATAGCATGATTGCACCTTTGCCTGCAGAGCTCACCATCTGTGCATACCGCGAAAGATACCCTTTTGTTATCTTCGGTTTCGGTGCCCTCCATTTCTTCAATCTCTTTTGAATCTCTTTATCTGAAAGCAGCAGATCAATCCTCCTTTTCGGTATATCTATCCGTATTCTGTCACCATCCTGGATGATTGCTAAAGGCCCGCCTTCCATTGCTTCAGGAGATATATGGCCTATGCATGGCCCCCTTGTGCCTCCCGAGAACCTTCCATCGGTAATTAACGCGACTGATTCACTCAGCCCCATCCCGGCAATCGCTGCTGTTGCAGATAACATCTCCCTCATCCCCGGGCCTCCTTTTGGCCCTTCATATCGAATAACCACAACATCCCCTTCTTGAATCTTGCCGTCAAGAATTGCCTTCATCCCCTCTTCTTCTGAGTTAAAGACTCTAACTATACCCTCAAAACTCATCATCTTTGGGCTCACAGCAGATTGTTTAACAACAGCACCGTCTGGTGCAAGATTCCCACGGAGTATGGCAATTCCACCCTCTTTATGATATGCCTTGGTAAGCGGCCTTATAACATCCTCATCTGTAATCTCCGCCGAATCTGCTATCGAATGAATACTTTTACCACTTACCGTCATCGTATCATGAATCCTTGATCTAAGCCTCTTCAGAACCCCTGGTATTCCTCCTGCGTAATCGAGGTCTTCAAGATAGTTCTTTCCGCCTGGAAGCATATCGCAGATGTGTGGTGTTTTTCTGCTCAATTCATCGAATGTCTCCAGTGGAAGATCAACTCCTGCATCATGAGCTATTGCTGGAATATGAAGGACAGTATTCGTTGACCCTCCGAGTGTAAGGTCAACCATGATAGCATTTTCGAATGCCTTTCTCGTCATGATCTTCCTCGGTGTTCTATTCTTTTTTATCAGTTCAACAATCTTCACGCCGCTTTCAAATGCCATCCTTCTCTTTTTCGATGATACAGCAAGTGCGGTTGCGCAACCAACAACGCTCATCCCAAGTGCTTCTGTTATACATGCCATTGTGTTTGCGGTATACATACCCTGGCACGAACCAGCACCTGGACAGGTACATATCTCAAGGTCTGCGAGCTCCTCATCTGTTATAAGACCCTTCTTATATCTTCCGATTGCCTCAAAGGTATCATTGACAAGGGAAAGCCTTTTCCCTTTGAGATGGCCAGATAGCATGGGGCCTGCTGTAACAACTATTGACGGGATATTTATCCTTGCTGCAGCCATAAGCATCCCGGGGGTAATCTTGTCACAATTTGTAAGGAGTACAAGACCATCAAATTGATGGGCTTCTGCAATTGCCTCAACTATATCAGCAATGAGTTCCCTTGAAGGAAGAGAATAGTGCATCCCCTTATGTCCCATTGCTATCCCATCACATATACCTGGAATCCCGAAAAAGAATGGGTATCCTCCACCTGTATGTACGCCCTTTTCTATGAACCGTTCGAGATCGCGCATACCAATATGGCCAGGGATGATATCGGTAAAACTTGTTGCTACACCAATAAAAGGCTTATCCATCTCTGTCTTGGGCATCCCTGTGGCATAAAGAAGTGCCCTGTGTGGAACCCTCTCCAGACCCTTTTTAATAATTTTGCTCCTCATGGTTGATTGCCTTTCCCTAATTTGAATGGATCTTCTTATATGCTCTTATGAGTTCTGCCATTCTGTCCTTCCTGATGAGTTTCTGCTTCTGTATCCTTTTCCTTTCTATCTCTTCATCAGAGGTAAGATAACGTTTGCTGTCAATCTCTGCAAGAAGCGTCTCGAGATTTTGGTGTTCTTCTGTCAGTCTTTTGAACTCCTCATTTTCCTTTTTTAAAAGCTCAACAATCTCGTGTTCTTTCAAGGTCACCTCCTGTTTTCTTTTAAAAATGTTGTCATTATATCCCTTCAGTAATTCTTTCTGCAAGCTCATATGAATTCTCTATACAGTCATTCACGCCTATCCCACGATAAGAGTTCCCTGTTAGATAGAGCCATCTATATCTGTTCACTATTTGATCCATGTCTTTTAGCCTTTTCACGTGGCCAACAGGATACTGCGGTATTCCCTTCTCATGCCTGTAAATCTTAACAAAATCAGGCTGCGTTTTTATATCCATGATACCTTTCAGTTCATCCATAACAACTTGTATCAGTCTGCCTTCTTCCTGCATTGCAATTTCTGATGCCCTCGCCCCTCCAAGCATGCTGCGAAAAAGCACATAACCCTCTGGAGCCCTGTTCGGAAAAATATTTGAATCCCAAAGCGTGCCGAGTATTTTTCTCCCTTCCCTTTTTGGCACAAGGAAACCAAATCCATCAGGTTGTTGTATTTTCCCCTTCTTGTACCCCAAACATGCAACGGAAACTGCAGGATAAAAAATACCTTTCAGAATGAGAGAAATATCTTTGTTCAAATTGTGCATCATCTCAGATGCAGCATGCGCAGGTGCTGCGATAACGACTGCATCTGTTTCAAGGATTGAATTATCGGAAAGATATAAAATATAACTGTCACCTTTTTTGTCAATTGATACTACTCTGCTCCCTGTCTTTAACCTTTCTCCGAGGCGATCTTTGAGACCATTGATCATGACCTCCATGCCATCATAAAATGAGGTGAGAACTCCGCCAGGTCCAGGCCCCACCTTATCTTTAGTTCTGAGTTCCGAGTTCTGAGTTCTGAGTTTTCTTTCTCTTTGGAGTTTTATCATTGCCTTTATAAGGCTGCCATATTTTTGTTCAAGTTCATGTATCCTCGGGAAGCAACTCTTAAGGCTCATTGTCTCAGGGTCTCCTGCATAGATGCCCGAAGCCATTGGATCTATCAACTTCTCATATGCCTCTTTTCCAAGTCTCCGCCTTGCAAATTCAGCAAGGGTTTCATCGTCTTTTCTCCCCTTCGGTGCAAAGATTTCATAGAGAATCCTGAATCGGCCGTAGAGGCTCAGGAGATTCGAAGAGAAGAATGCAACAGGTGATTCAGGCAAGAGATGAAGTTTTCCTTCAGAAAAGATATATCTCTTTCTTGCCGCATCGTTGCTCCTTAAAGGGGTAAGCGCAAGCTTGGCAACGAGTTCGAGTGTCCTCGGTCTGTTATCGAGAAAACCGGGAACACCACTTTCACACAGAAAACCACCCACCTTATCGGTCCATATCTTTCCGCCTAGCCGCTTTTCAGACTCAAGGACTATAATGTCTAAAGAAGGTCTTCTCTCAAGGAGGAAATAAGCTAAAGAGAGACCGGAAATGCCTCCACCAACAATAACGATCCTCATTTTTTATCGTTTATACGAGATTGCTTCGCGTTGCTCGCAATGACAAAGTAATAAAGCCATTTCAATGTCATTGCGAGGAGTCCGCCAAAGGCGGATGACGAAGCAATCTCTGTCCTTTATGCCCATCCGATTTCCTTGATGTTTCTCATCACGATGTCTTCCAGTGCCCTGATGAAGGTAGGATAGGTATTCAATGATTCTGTCCTTTTCAGATTCATCCCTAATTTTTCTGCCATATCTTTATATAATATATCTATCTCATACAAGGTCTCAATATGGTCTGAGACAAAGCTTATCGGAACTACAAGGATATTCGTAACGCCGTCTCTCGCAAGCTCTTTCAGTTTTTCATCTGTTGAAGGTTCAAGCCACTTCACCGGACCGCTTTTCGACTGATAACTCAGATGCCATTTCATTGGTATTCGTTTGTTAATCTCTTGAATGGTTTCCATAGTCTGATGTACATACGGATCGCCCTCATCTATAAAGCTCTGTGGAAGGCTATGGGCACTGAAAAGCACGTGGATGTTCCATTCTGCCTTCTGCCTTCTGCCTTCTGCCTTCTGATTGAACGATTCAAGACCTTTTTTTATCACATCAACAAGTGCATCTATATAGAGCGGATGTTTAAACCACGAAGTTACACAGTGAACAGTGAACAGTGAACAGTGAACAGTGAAAGAAGACTTATCTCTTGCCTCTCGAGGGTCAAATGAACTATTTATTTTTGAAATCTCATTTCTATCTGGCTGATAAATCCTTATCATGGCTTCCTTGAATTGTGCAAGTGACGATCCTGTTGTCGCGATGGAATACTGTGGATATAGGCTTAAGGCAATGAGTTTCCTTATACCATCTTTGAATATGACAGGAATAACATCATCTATAAGGGGATGCCAGTATCGCATACCGATATATACCTTAAAAAAAAGTGCTGAGTGCTGAGGACTGAGTGCTGAGTTAAGAGAATCCTCGAGTGCTTTTGCCTGAGCACTGGTAATATCAAATATCGGAGATTTACCACCTATAAGACTGTAAAATTTTTCTGTTTTTTCTGATCTGAATTTTGATATGAGCCATGCCAACGGTTTCTGCATAAAAGAAGGTCCGAGTTGAATGATCTGTCTGTCTGAAAAGAGGTTATAAAGAAATGGCCTCACAGCCTGAATGGAATCAGGGCCACCAAGGTTGAGCAGCATTACTCCTATGGTCTCTGTATCAGTTGTATCTCTGTGCATTACCCTCTAACAGTAATGAAACTACCTCATGACAAAACTGTTAGTATCAAATTCTAAAAAGTTACAAGTCTGTCATTCCGCACTTGATGCGGAATCCAGATTCTTTGTTTTCTGGATTCCTGCTTCCGCAGGAATGACTGATTATACCCCAAGATGAGCTTCGAGAAATTCTTTTGATGAAACTATTGTTTCTGCCCGAATTTGTGAACTGCCTCAACCATTGCGATTACATTCTCAACAGGCGTTTCTGGCAACACACCATGACCTAAATTAAATATGTGACCTTTCGCATACTCACCTTTCCACAATATATCTTTTACCCGTTCCTCAATCATCTCCCTTGGAAGAAAAAGTGCACATGGATCAAGGTTTCCCTGAACAACCACCTTTTTACCAAGTTTTTTTATTGCGTCACCGATGTCAATTCTCCAGTCAATGCCAAAAACATCTGCACCTGCCTTCTTGATCTCTTTCAGAATCCCGGCACAATCATTCACAAAATAGATTATGGGAACCCCTTCTTTCCTTAATTCAGCAATTGCCTTCTTCACATAGGGAAGGACAAAATGTTTATAGTCAACAGGGGTAAGCATGCCTGCCCAGGTATCGAAAAGTTGGACTGCCTGAGCACCTGCCTTTATCTGGGCAGAGAGATATGGAACAATCGTTGCAGTAATCTTTTCCAGAAGGAAATCAAACAGGCGTGGATTCTGAAATATCATCTTTTTTGTATGTAAAAAATTCCTTGAGGTTCCTCCCTCGATCATATAGGTAGCAAGTGTAAACGGAGCGCCTGAAAACCCTATTAAAGGCACTTTATTCTCGAGTTCTTTTTTCAGAATCCTGATCGTTGCGAGGACAAATGGCATATCTTCCTCTATATCCGGGATACTGAGCCTGTCAACAGACGCCCTGCTTCTTATCGGCTCACTGAGGACAGGTCCCTCTTTATCAGAAAATTCAAGACGCATGCCCATTGCCTCAACAGGGATAAGGATGTCAGAAAAGAGAATAGCTGCATCAACCTTAAGAATATCAACAGGCTGAAGTGTAACCTGCGCTGCCAGTTCTGGAGTCTTACAGAGAGTGAGGAAATCAACATTAGAACGCACCGACTGGTATTGAGGAAGGTATCTGCCTGCCTGTCGCATAAGCCATACAGGGGTATATGATACTTCTTCACCACGACATGCCCTCAGAAATGTATCGTTCATAATGCCTCCAATTTTTACTTCTTATGTAGTTTTTTAGGCATATATCCGCAGAAAGGCTCTTCTTCAAGATAATCGCCATGCAGAGCATATGCCCTTGCACGGCAACCTCCACAGACATTGATGAATTCGCATGAGCCGCACTTCCCTTTATAACCTTTAAAGTTACGAAGTTCTTTGAACAGCTCTGAATTTTCCCATATATCCTGAAATGATTGTTCTCTTATATTTCCTGCAGGTTTGGGGAAGTAGCTGCAGGGGAGCACGTTTCCATCAACATCAAGAAGTGCTATGAGCTGCCCTGCAATACAGCCCTTTGAACCACCTGTAGAAAATTTTAATGTTCGCCTTTCAAATTTAGTCTCTTCTTCTTTTGACTTCTGTAAAACAATCCTGTAATACTGCGGTGCACATGTTGGTCTAACGAGCATATCTTTTTCATCCTTCTCCATGTGATAGTGCCAATCGAGAATCTCTTCATAGTCCTCTTTGGAAATCAGCTCGTTCATGATCTCCTCACCTCTCCCGGTCGGTACTATCATGAACATATACCAGGCAGTTGCACTAAGTTCCCTTGCAAGGTTATAGACATTGGGAATCTCTTCTTGATTCCTCTTTGTAAAGGATGAATTGATGATGAATTCGATTCCATGTTTTTTAAAAAGCCTTGCAGCATTTATTGTCCCTTTAAAGGCACCCCTCTGATTCCTGAAGTTGTCATGTATTTCCTCTGTTGAGCCATCGAGACTGAGGGAGACTATCCTGATTCCTGATGTTTTTATTCTGTCGCATATCTCATCAGTAACAAGAGTGCCATTTGTGGCAAGACACATCCTCAACCCTTTTTTGGTGCCATAGTGAGCAATCTCAAACACATCATGTCTGAAAAGTGGCTCACCACCAGAGAGCACAATAACAGGTTTTGCATAAGCGGTAATGTCATTCAGGATTCTGAAAGCCTCATGTGTTGGAAAATCAGGATGATTTTTTACCTCTAATTCAGATGATGAACGGCAGTGGATGCACCTAAGATTACATCTCCTTGTAATCTCCCATGCAATCCATTTTGGTACAAATTCCATTTTTATACCCTTGCCTCTACTAATTTTCCATTGTCCTCAAATAACTGCCGCGGCAAAAAAACCCTTTCTTCGATTGCATCAAGCATGGATTGAAATGTTGACGGATTGAGTGCAGAGATTGCAACTGCAGCATAGCGATGGGTAAGATACTGTACCTCTTCAATATCCAATTTATCTGTTTTATTCAAGACAAGGAGCCTCTGCTTTTCAAGCAAATCAAGCTCTTTGAGAATGTTTTCTACAGATTTTACCTGCTGTTCAAAACGCGGATTCGATATATCAACAAGATGCAGCAACAAATCAGCATCCTCGAGCTCTTCAAGGGTTGCCTTAAATGCTGCCATCAGATCCTTTGGAAGGTTTCTTATGAAACCAACCGTATCAGTAATAATAACCTCTCTTTCACGTGGAAACCGCAGCCGCCTGCTTGCGGTATCGAGCGTTGCAAACATTTTTTCCTCAACAAAGAGAGAACTTTTTGTCAGTGCATTCAGGAGCGTTGACTTCCCTGCATTGGTATACCCGATAATCGAGATAATCGGAATGCCCTTCTGTACCCTCTTGTGTCTCCTCTGCCGCCTTGCCTCGCTCAGAGATTTTAGTTCTCGTTCGAGCAGGTTAATCCTGTCACGTACGCGTCGTCTGTCCACCTCGAGCTTCATCTCTCCCGGCCCCCTTCCACCTATCCCGCCCATCAGACGGGACATCGCTGTCCCCTTTCCTGTCAGCCTCGGTAGTCTGTACTTAAGCTGTGCAAGCTCAACCTGTACCTTACCATCTTTACTGTGCGCACGTCGTGCAAAGATATCAAGGATAAGCTGTGTGCGGTCAATTACTTTGAGCTCCGTATATTCAGTTATTGCCTTTATCTGGGATGGGTTAAGATCCTGGTCTAATATGAGAAGCGTTGCGCCCTTATTCATGGCATTGATAATGAGTTCTTTCAATTTGCCCTCACCCATTAAGTATTTCGGGTTTATTTCCTTTGGCCTTTGAATAATAGCATCAAGGACAAAAACATCACTCGATTTTGCAAGCTCCTTGAGTTCTTCGAGAGAATCTTCCTGTTCATATCTCGGCCGCGTTGAAACACTCACCAATATCGCCTTTTCTCTCCTGTCCTCATGGCTAAAGATCCTTCGACGTTCCATCTCTTCTTCAAGAGACTCGATAAAGGAACGGAAATCAAACTCAAAACTATAAAAGTCTTGAGAATGTAATATCTCAAATTGTTTTTCTGCACCCTCTGGCATCAGATAAGCCATGTAGATACTTCCCGGAAGCCCTTTTCTTACCCCTATTGCAGCAATAAGGTCAAATCGAAGGAGTGCAAGATCCGTAAGGTCATCCTGATTAAGGGATTCTTCATTCAGGTGGGTATGTATCAGCCTGAGACCTCTTAACGGTTTTCTTCCCAGAGGATAATCCTCAAGCCCGGGGAGAAGGATTCCCTTTGCATTCCCAACAATGACATGCGTTATGGTACCATTCCTGTCTATTAGTATTGCAATCTGACGACCTATTTCAAAAGAAATTTCTGTGAGATACCTTGCGAGTTCGTGGGAAATGATATCGCGGTGTACCTTTCTCCGATAAATCCTCTCGATTGAGTTAAGGTAGCGGGCTTTCAGTCCTGATAAATTTCCGTAAAGTGCTGGTATTTATATCCTCCAATTGCATATATTATAGCATATTGCTCGATAACCAAATTACAACATAACTTTCGTAGAACCAATACATAACAGAATTTCGTCATTCCCGCCCCTGCGAAAGCAGGGAACTAACATAAGGAATTGGATTCCCGTTTTCACGGGAAACCCTGGATTCCACCGTAACAAGTACGGGGCAGTCTCCGTCAAGGACGAAATGACAATTACTAAGGAGTTCATAAGTAAGGTCACGTTATATGTCATTCCCGCTTGTCGGGAATCTTTCTGAACGATTCTGGACTTCGGCGTGAGCTCAGTCGAACGACAAGCCAGAAGGATTGCGGACAAGCCGCAATGACAGAAATCATCGAAAGGATGTGGTATTACTTGTGGTCTTATTAGTAACATGATACATGATAATTGATTATTACCTAAATTGAGCGATTTTAAAACCACAGAGAACAC
>JAGUWT010000275.1 GCA_020062205.1 Thermodesulfovibrionales bacterium | reverse complement strand
GGTGTTGCTGTTTCATCCCACTTGACTCCATTTACTGTTACTGAGTGATTCCCCCCGTTTTTGTCAACCCAACACACCCTGACTGCAACTGCCCTCATGTTGTTCATTGCATCTGCACAATTAACTGCTGAATTAGGGTCACAGGGATTATTGGGATTCAGTGCAACATTGATATTCCTGCAATTATTCGCAACCCACCATCTCCTTGTGAATGTAAGACCGCCAAACCTTGAAGGATCAGGATCTGCAAGTGGTTCATTCCCACTCGCAACATTGGCATAGGCTGTAGATTTAATCATCTCCAGTCGTTCCTGACCCAGCTCTGTCGCTATCTGCATCTCTCTTCCAAAGGCGTTGCCCCCGATTGCAACATACTGCATTAACGCAACACCAATTAGACCGATAGCAAGGATCACAATTGCTATCATAACCTCAATCAGGGTAAGACCAGCTTGAGAATTGCAGATTGCAGATTGCAGATTGCAGATTTTAAAATTCCTTAATTTTGAATTCTGCTTCGAAAACGTCATGCCGAACTTGTTTCGGCATCTCTTGAGACCCTGAAACGAGTTCAGGGTGACATTTTCCTGCCTCTTTATAAACCAATTCATGAGGGTTTGAAATTTGGACTTTGAATTTCTCATCTCAGCTCCGTCCATGTTGTTACAGTTGTATTGTCTTTGTCCCCATCCCATTTCCACATCTTTACATTGCCAGCCTGGTTACTGATACGCACGCAGTAACTATAACCTCTTGTAGTCTGCTGAAAATAAGCTGAACCAAGTTTATCCATAGAACCATCGGAATCAAATTCTGCTGTTGGTGGTGTTCCAGAAAAAGTTATGCCAGAAATAGGAGGAGGAGGTCCACCATTCGGGCTACTTGGTGGTCTTGTCCCTGTTGTATAACCAAATATTATATTATTTCCACAATTACTTAAATTTACCACCCGTACGCATTCAGGCACACCATTTACAAGGACATCACCTTCCGGTAACCTATCACCATCGGTATCTTTACAAATGCCAAATGTATCACTATCAATAGTGATAAGGTCGCCGTCTCCATCTGGACTTCCATCACCATTGGTATCATCTCCATCAAACCCGATGAGATACCTGTTATTAGCAGTATCAAAAACTATCAAATATTCTCTGTTTTCCTTTATAGCCATCGCCCTTGCAACCTTCATGTTCTGAATCAAATCAGTTGCACATGATCGCACCTTAGAATCTGCTGCAAATCTGTTTATCTCTGGAATCCCTAAGGCGGCAAGTATTCCTATAATCGCTATGATAATAATGAGTTCTATCAGGGTTATACCATTTCGATTAAACATTTTTCCAAAATCTTTTACAATCGCCATCATGACTTTAACAAGTCACAACCAGTGTGAAAATAGCCGAGGCATCTTGCCTCGGTTGTCAGGCAGGATGCCTGACCTATTTTATAGTTGGCAATTTTCATGCCTGATCTCAGTAAAAACAAATTGAGACTGATGAGAAGGTATGCTTTTGTCACCCTGAACTCGTTTCAGAGTCTCATGAGCCATTGATTTTATTAGATACTGAAACAAGTTCAGCATGACTTATTTGCAATAATGTTGAAGGTTTTTAATGTCCTCAAATTGGGTTTGAATTAAAAAAGAGTATGTAATGAATTACATATCTTATGTAGTTATCTACTTACTTTCAGAACTCCTTCTGCCTGTGCAATCTTCTGGGTTAATCCTGAAAGCTGCTTTTTATCTTTTACCTCGAGGATAAAAATGATATGTGCCTTTCTATCTTCTGTTGAAGTTGCCTCTACGTGGCTTATGTTGACATTCACAGAAGATATGAGGGCACTGAGGTTTGCGAGTATGCCAGGCTTATCAATAGTCTCTACAAAGAGCTTCGCAGGTGATGTCGCATCGCCTTCTGTTTTCCATTCAACATCAATGAGCCTCGCGTTTTCAATTGCGAGCCTGTCGAGATTCGGGCAATCCTCACGATGGATTGTAACACCTCTCCCTCTCGTGACAAACCCTACAAGGCGGTCACCGGGGATAGGGAAACAGCACTTCGCTACATGGTATAAGACGTTATCAACTCCTTTGATAGTGATGCCTTTATACTCTTTTGGCGGCTTTGTAACTTTTACAGGTGGGACCTCTTCAACTGGTTCCTCTGGAACTAACCTGTTGACGAGTTGATGAGCCGATAATTTCCCAAAACCAACAGAAACATAGAGATCCTCAAGGGATGGGATATTAAAGGACTTTAAAACCTTCTGCATATCTTCTGTCTTGAGGACAGATGGGCTGAGGTTATGTCTTCTCATCTCCTCTTCAAAAAGCTTGATACCAAGCTCCATACCCTGTTTCTGCTCCTCGGTCTTTATCCACTGTTTTATCCTGCTCTTTGCACGTTGTGTAACGACAAATTTAAGCCAGTCTCTGCTCGGTCCATGTGCTTGAGAGGTTATGATTTCCACAGTGTCTCCACTCTTAAACGTATATCTGAGCGGTACCATCCTGCCATTTACCTTTGCACCAACACACCGATGGCCTACCTCTGAGTGTATGCTGTAGGCAAAATCCACTGGCGTTGAACCAAAGGGGAGCTCCTTTATATCTCCCTTCGGAGTAAATACATAGACAACATCCGGGATGACCTCACCTTTAACAGCCTCAAGAAAGTCCTTCGCATCGGAGATATCTGTCTGCGACTGTATGAGGTCTTTGAGCCACGTAATATACTTACTGCTCTTCTCATCAACTTTCCTTTTTTCATTATATCTCCAGTGTGATGCTATCCCATGCTCTGCAATCAACTGTACAAGGTCTCTGAGCCACGTAATATACTTACTGCTCTTCTCATCGAATTTCCTTTTTTCTTTATATCTCCAGTGTGATGCTATCCCATGCTCTGCAATCAGATGCATCTCGCGTGTCCGTATCTGAAACTCAACCCGTTCTCCTTTTGGTCCAATAACTGTTGTATGCAGAGATTGGTACATATTTGATTTTGGTACCCCGATATAATCCTTAAACTTGCCTGGTATCGGTGTCCAGAGGGAATGAATCATACCGAGAATTGCGTAGCAGTTAGCCGTTGTATCCGTGAGTATTCTCAATCCAAGAACATCATGAACCTGCTCGAAGGTAATCCTCTGTTTCTGCATTTTTTGGTAAATACCATAATAATGCTTTATCCTTCCCGATACTTTTCCGGGAATCCCTTCTTCTTTCAGTTTGCTCTCTATGATTCCGATGCTCTCTTTGAGATATTCCTCCTGATCTTCTTTTCTTTTTGCAACCTTTCTGACAAGCTCGTCAGAGAGTTCGGGCATGAGGAATTTAAAGCTCAGGTCTTCAAGCTCAGTCTTCAACCAGCCGATACCCAGCCTGTTTGCTAATGGTGCATAAATGTCGATCGTTTCGGATGCTATGTTCAATCGTTTATCCTCTGGAAGGTATTGGAGAGTATGCATATTATGAAGCCTGTCTGCAAATTTTATCATGATCACCCTGACGTCCTCTGCCATGGCTAAAAGCATCTTCCTGAAACTCTCTGCCTGTGCCTCTCTCTTTGTCTTGAATTCTATGCGTGAAAGTTTTGTAACGGCTTCAACGAGAAAGGCAATTTCATCACCGAACAGGCTCTTTATATCTTCTGAAGTTTTTCCTGTATCTTCGATTGTATCATGGAGAAGTCCTGCTGCGATAGTGGAGGTATCCATCTTCATATCAGCAAGGATTGACGCAACGGCAAGGGGATGTTCTATATACGGGGAGCCTTCTTCCCTTGTCTGCCCTCCGTGTGCTTCACTCGAAAATTGATAGGCTCGTTTTAGTCTTTCTATATGCGCAGTTGGATTGTAAGAAAGGACTTTTTTAATCAGGTCATCTATGGTTATGGAATTATCTGTCATAATTTATTATAAACTTTTAGGCTCTTGTAAAACTATCTTAACAACAGAGAATAGAAAGAATTCAAGAATGAGCACACTGGGTGACCTTTTGATAAAGAAATTAAAAATATCTGTAGTGAGACTTTGATAATTATAATTTTTTGATAGGCGGCGGTTAATAAGGAATTATTATGAATCTATTAAATATATAATTAATAAATAATTTTTATCTTTTTATTAGAAATATACATGTACATTAAAAAACAGGAGAATTAGTTTTAATCTACAATAGCAATATAAAGCATTACTGCAACATTTTATTGCACTAAGCATCCTCATTTTCCTTAACATTTTAGAAACCTAAATTTTAAATGCATAATAAAATTGCATCATATTTTTTTGCAAAAACGACTTTCCTTTAATTATCAACAGGTTGCAGGTCTGGCATATGTATTGCTCTTATCTATACGGTTAAATTTTCAGAATTGCATTTGGAGGAGAATTTCGTTTTAAATCATGAAGAAGCCTTATCCCTGCCGTCAGGTAGAGGATTATCAACTTTAATTTTT
>JAGUWT010000033.1 GCA_020062205.1 Thermodesulfovibrionales bacterium | reverse complement strand
CCTTAAGTATGAACCCCTTTAAGAATGGAGGTTTTTATGGTCAGGATAGCGGTTGCGGGGGCAGCAGGAAGGATGGGGAGCAGGATTACTGCACTCTCGAAGGAATATGAAGGGCTCAAACTTGCAGGTGCATTTGAGAGAAAAGGTCATAAGGATACAGGGAAAGATATCGGAACCGTTGTTGGTATCGGAGAGACCGGGGTGGAACTTGCTGATAGCATCGAGTCAATTATTGACGATGTTGATTTAGTCATTTCTTTTACTACTGTTGAGGCATCAAAAGAACATCTAAGGATTGCTTCATCAAAAGGCAAGTCTATGGTCATAGGCACAACTGGTTTTACAAAAGATGATATGAAGGAAGTCATTGAACTCACAAAGAAGATTCCCTGTGTAATGGCATCTAATATGAGCATGGGTGTAAACCTTCTTCTCAAGGTATTGCAGGATATTGCAAAGGTACTTGGAGACGATTACGATATTGAGATTATTGAGGCACACCACAGGATGAAAAAGGATGCACCGAGCGGAACTGCATTGAAGATGGCACAGGTAATTGCAGATGCCATGAACAGAAATCTCGATGAGGTTGCTGTCTATGCACGGAAGGGGATTATTGGAGAGAGGACAAAAAAGGAAATCGGGATACAGACAATACGCGCAGGTGATATTGTGGGGGAGCATACGGTTATTTTTGGTGGACTCGGCGAAAGGATTGAGGTTACGCATAAAGTATCCAGCAGGGATACCTTTGCGAGGGGTGCATTACGGGCTGCACTCTGGCTTTCTGGAAAACCTGCAGGACTCTATGACATGCAGGATGTATTAGGCTTGAAGTAGCCTGTTCATGACCCTGCAGGACACTGCAGGGTCATTCTGTTTTTAATACGCTCAAAAAAGCCTCTACTACCCTTGGGTCAAACTGTATTCCACTAAACTTCTTTAACTCTAAAATGGCATATTCTTTTCCAGGGGATGGTCTATATGGTCGGTGTGATGTCATTGAATCGAATGAATCAGCAGCAGTAATGATCCTTGCGAGCAGTGGTATCTCCTCACCTTTCAGTCTGTCAGGATAGCCATTGCCATCCAGCCTTTCATGGTGTGACCTGATTATGGGAAGGATATCTTGCAACTGCCGTATTGGTCTGAGAATCTCTTCCCCTTTTACAGGATGAAGCCTTACAAGGGCATATTCCTCATCTGTAAGTCGTTCAGGTTTATTGAGGATAACATCATAGGTGCCGATTTTGCCTACATCATGAAGTAATGCCGCTATCCTGAGCCTTTTAATATCAGTCTCGCTTATCCCCATCTCCTGAGCAATAGATGTTGAATAATGAGCAACCCGTTCTGAATGACCTTTTGTCCATGTGCTCTTTGCATCAATGGTGTTGACAAAGGAAAGAATAAGGCCCTCATAGAGTTCTTTCAGTTCTCTGAATGAAAAATCAACGTCCTTGAGCATATTGAAGAAGGAATCCCGGCTCTCGATAACCTGTTTTTCCTTCTCTTTCATCTCTGTAATGTCAGCCATTGAATGCACATATGCCTTAATAGAACCTTCTTCATCGAGTATAGGGGTGACATACACCATAAAGTATTTATTCATGCTCGTCTCATACAATTCCATGATTTCTGTGCTCAAGGTTTTGGTAGACTTTATGAGTGGACACCTTTCTGACTGCTTATCTGTACAATGGATTATTTCATAGCATTTTCTGCCAATCAAATCCTTTATCGGAATATTGGTAAGCGTTGAGATATATGTATTTGTCCTTATGATATTGAACTCTGTGTCAGTAAGCATAACACCATAGGGCATAGAATCGAATGTCGCCTTCCATTCATCAGAGGCATGAATGAGTTTCTTTTCGAATTCTTTCTTTTCTGTCATTGTTCTGGATATATTCTCAATCATCTGGTTCGTTACGTTTTTGAGGGATTCCAGGAGCTTTTCCCATGAACTGCCTTTTACCCTTGCATTCAGGTCTCCTCTTGATACCCTGTGCAATACATCAAAATGCTCTGCAAGACCTATGGCAAACTCATGAGATTGGTCAACGATCTCTCCAATGTTTTCCGCAGTCAGGTTGACCATATGTTTTAATTTCCCAATTAATTCGACACCTGATGTTTCATCTATTCTTACCGAAGGGTCTCCTGATGCAATCTTTTTTAATGCCTCGAAGACTTCAGAGAGGCCAATAGATAAATCAATACACACATTTTCCATCTCTCTATCTCTATCACCAACGATATCCCTGTATTGATTAAATTGCTTTTTAAGAGTCACGCAGGTTTCTCTCATTGTAGGAACATCTATATTTACTTGAAAGACCTCACATCCAAGGCACATTTCCATCTTTTCAAGGAATTTCCCCTGAATCTCATCCCGGCAATGGGTTCCTGAGAACAGCCAGCACCTGAGGTCTTTTGACTCATATGCCGGGCATTCCTTTTTATTGCATTTCAGAAGCTCCCAGCATCTTACCTTCCCCAT
>JAGUWT010000169.1 GCA_020062205.1 Thermodesulfovibrionales bacterium | reverse complement strand
GAATAGTGAATAGTGAACAGTGATATGGTAAGAGACACGATTGTCATTCTCACATCAAACGTCATTCCCGCTTGTCGGGAATCTTTCTTCTCTGTTTATTCGGTGTATACAGAAAGGTCAGAAAGATTCTGGACAAGCCAGGATGACATCTTTAATTATTCACTAACAACTGTTCACTGAACATGGAGATTATATGGAGATAGGAGAGTGTCATAGTACAAGAATTGTATGGAGAGGTATAATAGAAGCATACCGGGAATTTCTTCCCGTTACTGAAAAAACACTGATTATAACCCTCAATGAGGGGAATACACCTTTCATAAGAGCAGAAAACCTTAAGAAAAGTGCAGGCATTGACCTAGAAATTTATTTAAAGTTTGATGGTGCAAACCCAACAGGGTCTTTTAAAGACAGAGGAATGACCCTTGCTCTTTCCAAGGCCTGTGAAAGTGGCTCAAAGGCAGTCATATGTGCATCTACAGGGAATACATCAGCATCTGCAGCTGCTTATGCAGCAAGGGCTGGTATCAAGGCTATCGTTCTGATACCGGAAGGCAAGATTGCTATTGGGAAGCTTGCACAGGCACTGATGCATGGAGCACATGTTATTCAGGTAATGGGAAACTTTGATGAGGCATTGAATATTGTGAAGACAATTGTGGAAAAATACCCTATAACCCTGGTAAATTCTATAAATCCTTTCAGGCTTGAAGGTCAGAAATCTGCAGCGTTTGAGATCTGCGACCAGCTTGGTTTTGCACCGAAATATCATGCCCTCCCTGTAGGCAATGCAGGGAACATAACTGCATACTGGAAAGGGTACAAGGAATATGCCATGGCCAAAAAGATTACCACATTACCAATAATGCTCGGGTTTCAGGCAGCAGGTGCTGCTCCCATTGTAATAGGGAAACCTGTTGAGAAACCTGAAACCATTGCAACTGCAATAAGGATAGGAAACCCTGCAAGCTGGAAAGGTGCAGTTGCAGCTCGGGATGAATCAGGGGGTCGGATTGATGCTGTGACAGATGAGGAGATTTTGTATGCTTATAAACTCATTGCCTCAGGAGAAGGAATTTTTTGTGAGCCCGCATCTGCTGCTTCCCTCGCTGGTGTATTAAAATTATACAAAGAACATTATTTCAAGCCGGGGGATTGTGTCGTCTGTACCCTTACCGGCAATGGACTGAAGGATCCGGATATTGTTTTTAAGGTTTCAAAGGAACCGCTTAAAGTCAGTGCTGATATAAAAGCTGTTGAGAAGGTCTTAGAGGGGATTCTATGAAATATATCGTTCTCATTGGTGATGGCATGGCAGACAGACCGATAAAAGAACTTGATGGGAAGACTCCCCTTCAGAAGGCTTTTACTCCGTACATGGATAAACTTGCAAGTGAGGGAATGCTTGGTAAAGTAAGGACCATCCCTGAGGGTTTTCATTCAGGGTCAGATGTTGCCAATATGAGTATCCTTGGATATAACCCCATCGAATTTTATTCAGGAAGGGCTCCCCTTGAAGCAGCAAGCATAGGAGTGAATCTCAAAAAAGATGATGTAGCATATCGATGCAACCTGGTTACCCTCAAATATAATAAGGATAAGACATGCGCTGTTATGGAGGATTATTGTAGTGGGCATATAACAACAGAGGAGGCAAGGGTACTTATCAATGATATTAACAATGATCTCGGTACAGAGGACATCAGTTTTTATTCAGGGGTGAGTTACCGTCATCTTATGGTCTGGTCTGGTGGTGCATTGGATGTTGAGTGTACCCCGCCTCATGACATTATTGGTAAGGACATAGCAGATTATCTTCCTGTGGGTGAACGTGAAGATGTGTTGAGAAATATCATGCACAAATCTGTAGGAATTCTTGAAAGACATTCCATCAATAGGGATCGGATAGGAAAAGGCAAGAATCCTGCAAATGGTATCTGGCTATGGGGCCAGGGCAAGAAGCCAAATATCCCTCTGTTCAGAGAGAAATATTCTGTTGAAGGCGCACTCATCTCAGCAGTTGATCTTACCAGAGGGCTTGGTATGTATGTCGGATTCGAAATACTCGATGTCCCTGGTATTACAGGATATTTAGATACGAACTATGTCGGAAAGGCAGAGGCGGCACTGAGGTCTCTTGAGAAAGTCGACTTTGTTTATATTCATGTTGAGGCACCTGACGAGGCTGGCCATTCGGGCAATTATAAGGATAAAATAAGAGCAATCGAGGATTTTGACGCACTTGTTGTTGGTACGGTCATTAATGGATTGGCATCCTTTCAAGAATATCGTATTCTCCTGTTGCCTGACCATGCAACACCAATTGAAGTCAGGACCCATACAGATGAACCAGTTCCCTTTGTGATATTTGACAATAGAATCGTAAGGAAAAATGAAGGAGCGGCCTTTAATGAATCTCTGACAGAAAGAAAAGATATCATGGTGTTTGATGAAGGATATACATTGATGGATTATTTTATTAATATTAAAGGTTGATAAAGAGTTGTGAAGTTTACTGGATATTGCTCTCAATATAGGTTTTTTTAAAAAAAATAACACCATACATGCTTGACAAAATATTTTTTCTCTGGTAATCTGTCACTTTGCTTTAAGCAATCAACTTTTTGAATTTACTTTTTGGAGGTACTG
The DNA here is from genome assembly GCA_020062205.1 of Thermodesulfovibrionales bacterium. GTDB lineage: Bacteria > Nitrospirota > Thermodesulfovibrionia > Thermodesulfovibrionales > SM23-35 > VGWY01. Next base: position 3,053 of record JAGUWT010000169.1, on the reverse strand, counting down.
TGCCTACGATAGCACAATTGGTAAGAAATGGGCGTAAAAAAGTCAAGAGTAAGACCAAAAGCCCTGCATTGAGAAGTTGCCCTCAGCAGAGGGGAGTGTGTGTGAGGGTTTATACAACTACGCCCAAGAAACCGAACTCTGCACTGAGAAAGGTTGCAAGAGTGAGGCTTATGAATGGAATGGAAGTCACAGCATATATACCAGGAGTTGGTCATAATCTTCAGGAGCATTCTATTATTATGATCAGGGGTGGCAGAGTAAAGGACCTTCCTGGCGTTCGGTACCATATTATAAGAGGCACGCTTGATTCCATGGGTGTTGCTGACAGGAGACGTGGAAGGTCAAAATATGGTGCTAAGAGGCCAAAGTAGGAGGGTATAAATAAATGCCGAGAAGAAGGGTTGCAGAAAAAAGGGATGTTTTACCTGATCCCAAATACAATAGCAAAATTGTGAGTAAGTTTCTCAATATCATCACGAAGGACGGGGAGAAATCAACAGCAGAGAAAGTCTGTTACGGTGCTTTTGACATCTTAAAGAAAAAAACAGGGAGCGATCCTCTGAAGGTATTTAAGACAGCACTCGAAAATGTAAGACCACTCGTGGAGGTAAAGCCAAGGAGAGTTGGTGGTGCCACTTATCAGGTTCCGGTCGAGATAAGACCGTATCGACGCACGGCATTAGCCTTTCGATGGATTATGAATTATTCACGAGCAAGAAGTGAGAAGACAATGCAGGAAAAGTTGGCAGGGGAACTACTGGACGCATTTAACAATACCGGGGCTTCTATCAAAAAGAAGGAAGACACCCATAAGATGGCTGAGGCGAATAAGGCCTTTGCCCATTATAGATGGTAAGAACAATAGAGGAGAAGGCAGTTGTCACAGTTTCCATTAGAAAAAACGCGCAATATCGGAATTATGGCACATATAGATGCAGGGAAAACTACGACTACAGAACGAATTCTTTACTATACAGGCGTTACTTACAAGATAGGCGAGGTAGATGAGGGCACTGCTGTCATGGATTGGATGGTTCAGGAACAGGAGAGAGGAATAACCATTACCTCCGCAGCCACCACATGTTTCTGGAAGGACCAGAAAATCAATATCATTGACACACCAGGACATGTTGATTTTACCATTGAGGTCGAAAGATCTCTCAGGATATTAGACGGAGCAATTGCAGTTTTTGATGCAGTAGCAGGTGTCGAACCCCAATCCGAGACCGTCTGGAGGCAGGCAAATAGATATAATGTTCCGAGAATTGCATTTATAAATAAGATGGATAGAGTTGGTGCTGATTTTTTCATGAGTGTGAATAGTATGATAGAACGCCTTGGCGCTAACCCGGTTCCTATCCAGATACCCATAGGTGCTGAGGATGGATTCAGAGGGTCTATCGACCTTGTCAGGATGAAGGCAATATACTTTGATGATGAAACATTGGGTGCAAAATATGTTGAAGGTGATATACCAGATCTGCTTATACCTCATGCCCGCCAATACAGGGAGAAGATGCTCGAAGCCTTAGCCGATGCCAATGAGAACATCATGGAGAAATTTCTGGGTGGAGAGACAATAAGTGAAGATGAGATAAAGATGGCAATAAGAAAAGGAACATTAGAAATGAAGATCACTCCTGTATTATGTGGTTCTGCATTTAGAAATAAAGGGCTACAAATCTTACTCGATGCCATCGTTGACTATCTTCCATCGCCACTTGACGTCCCCCCTGTTATAGGGCATACACCGGGAAATGGGTCTAAAATAATCAGGCATGCTAATGATAGCGAACCATTTGCTGCACTTGCATTTAAGGTGATGACCGACCCTTTTGTAGGGCAACTCACCTTTATAAGGGTTTATTCAGGGGTACTCAATGCAGGCTCCTATGTGTATAACTCGACGAAAGACACAAGAGAAAGAATTGGCAGGCTTTTGAAGATGCACGCCAACAAGCGGGAAGAGATGAAAGAGGTTTCTGCCGGTGATATCGCGGCAGTTGTTGGACTGAAACAAACACTCACAGGGGATACCTTGTGTGATGAGCAAAAACCTGTAATCCTTGAATCAATTGAGTTCCCAGAGCCAGTTGTGTCTGTTGCTATTGAACCAAAAACAAAGGCAGATCAGGAAAAGCTTTCACAGTCCCTCTCAAAGCTTACTCAGGAAGACCCTTCGTTTAAGGTTTCATTTAATGAGGAGACGGGACAGACAATCATATCCGGGATGGGAGAACTCCACCTTGATATTATTATAGACAGGCTTCTCAGGGAGTTTAAAGTCAGCGCTAATGTTGGGAGACCACAAGTCGCCTATAAAGAGACGATCAGGTCATCATCAAAGGCAGAAGGAAAGTTTATACGGCAGAGCGGAGGCCGTGGACAGTATGGTCATGTTTTTATCGAGCTTGAACCCTTAGAAGCTGGTAAGGGTTTTGAATTTGTAGATAAAATTGTCGGCGGTTCTGTCCCGAGGGAATATATCCCTGCAGTCAATAAGGGAATAAAAGAGGCAACAGATAGAGGAATTCTCGCAGGTTATCCTGTTGTTGATATAAAAGCAACACTGTATGACGGTTCTTACCACGACGTTGATTCTTCTGAGATGGCATTCAAGATCGCTGCATCAATGGCATTTCGGGAAGCTGCGAAGAAGGCTCACCCTGTACTTCTTGAGCCGATCATGAGTGTTGAGGTAGTGACTCCGGAGGAATATTTAGGTGATGTAATAGGAGACCTTAACTCTCGTCGGGGAAAGGTTCAGAACATAGAGAGAAGGGGTAATACTCAGATAATAAAGGCTATGGCTCCGCTATCAGAGATGTTTGGCTACGCCACTGATTTAAGGTCAAAGACACAAGGTAGGGCTACATATACGATGCAGTTTTCACATTATAAGGAGGCTCCGAAGGGAATCACCGAAGAGATTACAGCAAAGGTGAGAGGAGAATAATAAGGAGGGAACAATGGCAAAGGCTAAATTTGAGAGGGTAAAGCCGCATGCGAATGTAGGGACGATAGGGCATATTGATCATGGGAAGACGACGTTG